>NZ_CABQXJ010000033.1:0-28654 GCF_902468165.1 uncultured Intestinibacter sp. | reverse complement strand
CAACGGAATCTTTGATTCGTTGGCGCCATGAACGAAGTGAATTTTAAGCAACGGACGAAGTCGTTGGCGCCATGAACGAAGTGAATTTTCTGTTTAATATTATAAAAAACTTGGTATTATATTAATTTGAAAATCATCTTAATCTAATAATAAATACATAACTATATTTTTTTTGACTTAAGATGATATAATAGTAATCGTATGTAAATTTTAATATTTGTAAATTATAAAAATAAGTATAGATAAATAGGAGAGAAATTTATGAAAGAAATAGAATTATTAGCACCCGTTGGTTCATTTGATTCTTTAAAAGCAGCTGTACAAAATGGAGCCAACGCTGTATATCTAGGTGGAAAAGATTTTAGTGCTAGGGCTTCAGCAAACAATTTTGATAGAGAAGAGCTAAAAGAAGCAGTTAAATATGCTCATATAAGAGACGTAAGAGTTTTTGTTACTACAAATACATTAATAAAACAAAATGAGCTTGAAGACTTTGTAGAGTATGCTAAATTTTTATATGACATAGATGTAGATGCTATTATAATGCAGGATATTGGAGCAGCAATGCTTATACATGAGTTACTTCCAGATTTCGAACTTCATGCAAGTACTCAAATGGTTGCTCACTCACTTGAAGATGTTCAATATTTAGAAAGTATCGGATTTAAAAGAGTAGTTTTAGCGAGAGAGCTTACAGTAGAAGAAATAAAATATATTTGTGATAATGCAAATGTAGATATAGAAATATTTGTTCATGGAGCATTATGTGTATGTTACTCTGGTGGATGTTTAATGAGTAGTATGATCGGAAACCGCTCAGGAAATAGAGGAAGATGTGCTCAACCTTGTAGACAAAAATACACAATGATAGATATATCTACAGGAGAAGAAATACACAACAATGGAGACTATCTATTAAGTACAAAAGATTTAAATACAATTGAAGAAATTGATAAAATAATTGATACTGGAGTTTTATCTTTAAAAATTGAAGGTAGAATGAAAAAGCCAGAATATGTAGCTACAGTTATAAAAAGTTATAGAGATGCTATTGATGAGTATGAAACTACTAAAAAAGTAAATATATCAGACGAAACAATGGAAGATTTATATACTATATTCAACAGAAAATTCACAAAAGGTCTTATTTTAGGTGAAGTTGGCGAGGAAGTTATGAATAGCAATGTGCCAAACAACCAAGGTCTTTATGTTGGTAAAGTAGTAGATTACAATAAAAAAGCGAAAAGACTAAAAATAAAACTAGAAGGAACTCTTAAAAAAGGTGATGGAATCAACTTAGGTGGAGGAACTATCGGAAGAATAATAAAAGGAAAAGATATTACTCAAATAGGTTATAAAGGAGAAACAATAGAACTTGACTTTATAGGAGAAGCTAAAAAGAATCAACTAGTTTTCAAAACTTCAGATACTGATTTAATTGATAGAGCTCAAAAAACTTATACACAAGATAAAGAATTTGCTAAAAGTCTAATTGATGCTGAAATATCTATTAAATTAGACAGTTATCCAGAACTTAGATTAATAGATAAAAATGAAAATATAGTAACTGTTCAAGGTGATAAATTAGTAGAAAAAGCTTTAAAAGTAGCTTTAAGTGAAGAAAAAATAGAAACTCAAATTAAAAAACTAGGTAATACACCTTATGAAATTGACCAATTAAAAATAAACTTAGATGAGGGTGTAAGTATGCCTATAAGTTTAATAAATCAAATGCGTAGAGAAGCAATTGAGTTATTAGATAATGCGAGAATATCAGTTAAGGGAAGAATGTATAAAGACAACGATATAAAATATTCACCTAAAATATATTCTAGAAATGCAGACAATAAGTCAAAAATAAGAGTAAAAGTAAATAATATAGAAGCTCTAAAATCAATCTTAAACTTAGATATAGATATGATTTATTATGAAGATGTAAGCACTATAGAACAAGCAATGACAATGGCCAATGCAAATAATAAAAAATTAATTTATAGTGCGCCTAGAATCGTCAGAAATAGAGAATATAAAAGATTAGAAAAATCAGATGAATATTGCAAAGACCATGTTCAAATTTCAGCATTAGGTCAAGTTAAGTATTATAAAGAAAATAGTGAAAGTGTAAAATTTGATGTAGATTATTATTTAAATCCATTCAACAGTGAAACAATAAATCACTACAAAAAAGAAGGAGCAGAAACTGTCTGTATATCACAAGAATTAAATCTACACGAAATAAAAGAAACTACACAATATACAGACCTTGAAATTGAAACAGTGGCATATGGATATATTCCAATGATGTTAAGTGAATATTGTCCAATGGGTGTTGTAGCAAGAAGCTGTAAAAAAGACAAAAGATGTGCTAACTGTAAAGAAAGTAAATATGTACTTAGAGACTTTAAAGGCGAAGAGTACAGAGTATCACAAGATATATTCTGCAGAAGTACTATATATAACTCAAGTGCAAATTGCTTAATAAATAATTTAGATGAACTTTCAGAAGCAGGAATAAATATATTCAGACTTGATTTTACACATGAAACACCAGAATTAATAGAAAAAATAACAGAATCATTTATAGATGTAATAGAAAATGATTTTGTAGCTGATGCAAAATCACTTGAAGTTTTTGAAGATATGGACACAACATTAGGACATTTATATAAAGGTGTTGAATAAGTTATAAAATGGAGTTAACCAAACTTATGAGGAAATTAATTATTTTATTGCTAATAACAATTATGTCGGTTGGATGTAGTAAATTAAAAGAAAAGTCTTCTGATAATACCTTAGAAGATTCACAAGCATCATCTAAACAAACACTGCAAATAGATGATGTTGAAGGTTATTGGGAATGTAGATCTAGTGAAGATGATATATTATTGAGAATTGGTTGGAAAAATGATATAGATATATATTACTCAGATAATTCTAAAGAAAATGCATCTTATAATATAATTAAATCAATGAAAAATTCTATAGAAATTGAAATTGAAAATGATAGTAATAAAACTCAAGCTATCATAACGACTGATGACAATGGTGAAAGCATAACATTTAAAAGAAATAAAAATGAACATTATTTTATCAGAATACCAAAAGACAAATTTTATGAAAAATTAAATAGTGATTCTATTGATTAGCAAAATATATAAATTAAACCATACAATCGATATAAAAGGTTGTATGGTTTTTTATATATTTAAAACTTAAATTTAAAATAAGTTATAATAACGTATATTAGATTTAATTTCTAAAAATGGTTTGAGATAGATTAAATGGTATATAATAAATTTTTTGTCGATAAATGTAGAATATTGAAAAATTTGGCGATGTATAGTAATATATTGTTATTCATAATAAATTTATAGTAATAAGAAAGGAAATAATATGGGTATAAAGACATTTGTTAAAAAAGGTATTATATTATTTTTATTAAGTATAATAATATTCAACTCATGTCTATTGGAATCATATGCAAGTAATAAGAATATTACATTCAATAATCTGAATATTGAACAAGGTATAAGTCAATCTACAGCAGAGATAATATTCCAAGATAGTAAGGGATATATATGGATTGGTACAAGTGATGGTTTAAATAGATACAATGGATATGAGTATAAAATATATAACTATGAGGAAGGAAAAAATAGTATAAGCCATAATGGTATAACTGATATAACAGAAGATGATGATGGTTATATATGGGTAGCTACTGTTCAAGGGATGAATAAAATAAATCCTGATACAGATGAAATTAAAAATTATACAGAAGAAAACGGTAAAATAAAAACTGACAGTACTTCTGAAGTAATAAAAACTCAAGATAATAAAATGATAGTTGCAACTTATGAAGGATTAAGTATTTATAATGAAGAAAAGGATTGCTTTGAAGTTGTTTTAGATGAAGATAATGGATTAATGACTAACATGACATATTCATTAGATGAGGATAAACACGGGAATATATGGTTAGGAACTGATTTAGGTGTTCACAAGATATCTAAAGATTTTAAAATACTAGAGACATATGGTGGAGAAGAAGAGGAAAACTCATTAGTTGAAGATTCAGTTTATAATATGTATTGTGATGATAAACGGGACCTTGTATGGATAGGTACTGCAAATTCAGGTGTATTTAAATTAAATACAAAAACTAATGAAATTAAGCAATATAAAAATGATCCAAATGATGATAAATCTTTACCATCAAACCAAATTGGGGAAACATTAAGAGATAAAAATGGAGACCTATGGATTGGTACAGATGGTGGATTAGCTTATTACAATGAAAAAGAAGATAATTTCGATATTTATAAAAATAAAATTTATGACAAAAATAGTTTAGTATATGACAATATAAAATCTATAATTCAAGATAAAGAAGGGATTATGTGGATTGGAACATATTCTGGAATAAGTATATTTGATACAAATAGCAGTATTAAACACTACAAAGCTGGTGAAGATGATGACTACTTATTAAATGAAAATATGGTTCATGGAGTATATGAAGATAGCGACGGATATCTTTGGGTAGGTTCAAAGTTAAAAGGTATAAGTATTATCGACAGAAAAAACAATACCTCTACAAGTATAAGTACTGAAAATAATAATATAATTCAGTCTGATATGATAAATGACATAACTGGATACAAAGACTTTATATTTATTGCGACTGATGGTGGTGTTTTAAAAATAGATAAGAAAACATCAACAATGAAAAACTACTCTACATTAGATGGTTTAGTAAATGATGCAGTAAAAGATATCATGGTCGATGATAAAGGTTATTTATGGGTAGGAACAATAAATGGACTTAGTTTAATAAATATTGAAACTGATGAAATTATAGATATGACTGACTACATAAGTGATAATAAATATATAAAACATATGTATCAAGATATCTACGGAAATTATTATTTAGGATTATTACGAGATGATGGTTTATGTTATATAAATAGAAAAGAAAAAACAATTAAATATTTTAAACATGATAAAAAGGATAAATCGTCTATAAGTAGTGACCGTGTTAGATATATAAACGGAGACAGCAAAGGGAATGTATGGATTGGTACTAGTTATGGTATAAATAAGTTTGATCCAAAAACAGAAACCTTTGAAAGATATACTGCGCAAGATGGTATAGCTAATAATACAATTTATGGGATACTAGTTGATAATGATGATAATATATGGGCAAGTACAAATAAAGGTATTAGTAAACTAAACCCAGAAACAGGTAAAATTGAAAACTTAAGTGTAACAGATGGTCTTCAAAGTAATGAGTTTAATGGTAATACATCATTTAAAAGTGAAAGTGGAGAGCTATTCTTTGGAGGTATAAATGGATTAAATGCATTTTATCCTCAAGACATAAATAAAATGAATAGCGGTACAAAAGTTTTATTTGATGGTTTTAATATCGACCATAAAGAATACTCTAACATAGATGGCAAGAAGTTTAGTAGTCATACTGACAATATAAATATTAAATTCTTCACACCTATATACTCAGGCAATAAAAACTTGATGTATGAGTATAAATTAATTGGTGCTAGTGGACAAGTATTCACAATAAAAAACAACTATGTTACATTCAATGAATTATCACCAGGAAAATATACTTTTGAAGTAAGAGTTATAGATACGGGTGGAAACAAAAGTGAAGCAAGTAGCGTTACATTTACAATAAAACCTCCTTTCTGGAGAAGTTCTCTTGCGATATTTATATATATACTTATTGCAATATTATTCGTTATAAAATCTAAATATGAAGTTAAAAAACTAGACAGATTAGTTAAAGAAAGAACAAAAGATTTAGAAGAAGAAATGGAGAAAAATACAATTCTTCATAATAAAAACTTAAAATTAGAGAGAAATAAAAATAGTTACTTTATTAATTTATCTCACGAATTAAGAACACCTTTAAATGTTATGAGTAGTACAAATCAATTATTAAAAGGATTAAGTAAAAATTCAATAATTGACGGAGAAAAATTAAACTATTATGTTGATATATCTCAGCGAAATTGTAAGAGACTATTAAACTTAATAAACAATATATTAGATAGTAGTAAATTACAAAATGATATGTATCAAATAACTTTAAAAGAAATAGACATAGTATATTTAGTTGAAGAAACAGCTCTAACATTAAAAGATTATATAACTTCAAAAGGAATTGACCTTATAATTGACCCTCAAATTGAGGAAAAAATGATTAATTGCGATCCGTATGAACTTGAAAGATGTATAATAAACTTAGTAAGTAATGCTGCTAAATTTACTCCTGAAGGAGGAAGTATAACAGTAGATATTGAAGATTTAGATGATAAGGTAAAAATAAGCGTTATAGATACTGGTACAGGTATAGATAAGAAATTCCACAAAAGTATATTCGATAGATTTAGTCAAGTTGAAGATAGCGAGCCTGTGAAATCAGGAAGTGGCTTAGGATTAACTATCACAAGTCAAATTATAAAATTACATAAAGGTAAAATTTATGTAGAAAGTGAACTTGGAAAAGGTAGTACATTTGTAATAATATTACCAGTAAACCCAGAGATTTAGATAAAACAAAAAGGGAGTTTAAGTAATTTTACTTAAGCTCTCTTTTTATTTTTAGATTTTATATTTAGTCGGTGTTTTTATTTGAAAATAATGTTGGAATTAAGAAAATACCAGCTAATCCGACTAATCCAAATATTATTCTGCTGAAAACAGAATAAGTACCTCCAAATATAAAGCCAACTACATCAGTTGCAAAAAGTGCTACACAACCCCAGTTAAGGGCACCAATTATAACTAAAACCAATGCTATTTTGTTCCACATATAAATTCACTCTCCTAAATGTAAATTATTACATCTTTATTATTTACCATTTTTTAAAAAAATATTTAAAATTAGTATAAATTTTCTAGAAGAGGAAATAAAGAAATCTTTACTCTAAAGAATCTTAAATATGTAGATTTTTTGATAGATGATAATTACGTATTAAACATAGATATTAACTTTTTTATGAATAATTATAATTTAATTAAAAAAAATAAAATATGAATTTATTTGATTAAATTACTGCGTGTTAAACAAAATAAAAATATATATAAACTTTATTTAATAAGGTTGATAACGATGCACAACTTTATTAAATAAAATACTTTACTTAAAATACCTTATATGTTATATCTAAAAAGTGAATGGGGTTAATTTACAGAAGCGTTTTTATAAATATAAGTTTATAATCATAGGAGGAAATTTGTAATGAAAAATATAAGCAGACTTGAACTAGAAAATATATACGGAAAAATAAGTCCATTTGAGTTTAAAAATAAATTAATAGAATTGGCAACTTTATCAAATAGAAAGAGTACACGTACTTTACTTGATGCAGGTCGTGGGAATCCAAACTGGATAGCATCAACTCCAAGGGAAGCATTTTTTACTTTTGGACAATTTGCAATAACAGAAAGTAGGTATACTTGGGATGATGGTGATTTGACTGGTATGCCTAAAAAAACAGGGATATACAAAAGGTTCTGCACCTATGTTGAGAATAATAAATTTATGCCAGGAATAGATACATTAAAAGCAATAATAGATTATGGTATAGAAGAATTGAATTTTGATAAAGATGAATTTCTGCATGAATTGACAGATGCAATTATAGGGGATAATTATCCATTTCCAGATAGAATGTTAATTCACATAGAAAAAATAGTAAAAGAATATTTAAAAAGAGAAATGAAATATGATGTGGAAAAAGGAGGAGAATTTAATGTGTTTGCAGTTGAAGGTGCAACTGCTGCAATGTGTTATATATTTGATTCATTAATAGCAAATAACCTTCTTTTAAAAGGAGATAAAATAGCTATTATGACACCAGTATTCACTCCATATTTAGAAATACCACATCTTCCAAGATATGAATTTGAAGTGGTTTATATAAATGCAGATGAAATCGATGAAAATGATGAACATACTTGGCAATGTAGCAATAAAGAATTAGAAAAGCTAAGTAACCCAGATATAAAAGCATTATTTGTTGTAAATCCTAGCAACCCACCATCTGTAGCTATATCACAAAAATCTATTTCAAAAATTGTAGATATAGTAAAAACTAAAAATAAAGATTTAATGATAATTTCTGATGATGTTTATGGAACTTTTATACATGGATTTAGATCTTTGATGGCTGATTTACCATACAATACGATAGGAGTATATTCTTATTCTAAATATTTTGGAGTTACAGGATGGAGATTAGGAACTATAGCCCTTCATGAAAATAATGTTTTTGATAAATTAATAAAAGAGTTACCATATTCTACAAGAAAAAGAACTATGAGAAGATATGCAGATCTTAATCCAGTTCCGGAAAATGTTCCTTTTATAGATAGAATAGTTGCTGATAGTAGACAAGTTTCATTAAATCATACTGCAGGACTTTCTACACCACAACAGGTACAAATGGCATTTTTCTCTGCATTTACTCTTATAGATAAAGAAAATAATTATAAAGATAAAACTATAAATATTTGTAAGACTCGTAAAAAATTATTATTTGATTCACTTGATATAGGAATAAATGAAAATGAAAATGATGCATCTTACTATACACAAATAGATTTACTGAGATTATGTAAGAAATGTTATGGAGAAGAGTTTGTAGAATACTTAAAAGCAAATTATAAACCAGTTGATATTTTATTTGATTTAGCTCAAAAATCATCCATAGTTCTACTTGGAGGAGGTGGATTTGCAGGTCCTGAATGGTCTATTAGAATATCACTTGCAAATCTATATGATGAAGCTTATTCGGAAATAGGAGTTGTTTTAAAAAGAATTTTAGACTCTTATGCTGATGATTGGAAAAAGCTTCAGGGTTAAGCTTATACTAACTCTAGTAAAAGTTGATAACAGGTAAGAAGTAAATAATATATTTAAAATAGAAAAATAATATTAATAAAAGGAGTATTTAAAATAGATTTTATCTAAATTAAATACTCCTTTTATTAATATTATTTTATTTAATTAATTCTCTCGATATAATTACAATTAACATGTATATGGTTTAAATACATTGTAAGTCTTTCATAAAGAGGATGAGTAGCATCTCCATACTCTGACTCCAAGTTTTCGCCTATTTCTTCAACTGTTTTTTTCCCATCTATTTGTAAAAAAATGAAGCTGCCATATTCATCAAGTTTAATTTTTTTATAAAGAGGAATTCTAAATTTTAATTTTCTAAAAAAATTTTGTATAGGATGATTTTGTTTTTCTAATATTGTTACAATCTTATCCTTAACCTCATAGTCTATACTATTTGAAATTTTAAATACTACATTTAACGAGTCTTCATTATTCATTTTTATGACCCTTAACTTTTGAATTTAGTATAGGAAGAGCAGTTAATACTACTAGTATAACTAATAATACAACAGCCATACCATTTCCTGCAGCAAATCCACTAGGACCATTTCCTCCAACTAAACCAGTTACTTGACAGATTACACCGATAAGCCCAAGTATAGAACCACCAGCAACAAGTCCTGAAGATAAACTTATACCATTACTAACTTTTACTTCTTTTTCTACTTCATTTTTAGTACTTCTTTCGATAAATTCACGAACTAAAGCACCTACTAATATTATAGAAGTAGTTGAAATTGGTAAGTAGAATCCGATAGCAACTGTCATTATAGATAGATTTAAGAAGTGTAGTACTATTGCCATAAATACACCAACTATTATCATAACCCATGGAAGATTTCCTGACATTATACCAGATGTAAGTGTAGACATTAAGTTAGCTTGTGGTAAAGCAAATGGAGGATTATCTCCAGTTATTTGTAATTGTTCAGTTAATAAAACCATAACAGCAACAACAACTATAACACCAACTATAGCAGATATTGTAAAGTAACGTTGCATTTCATTTTTATTACCACCAACAACAAATGTTACCTTTTGTGATTGACAGTATCCTCCAGCTATTGCTATAGCAACAACTATGAATGAACCGAATAAAAGTAGAGATTTGTTGTCTGCTTGAGAAGTCCATCCCATAGAAACAAATACTACAGTAGTTATAACTAATGAAGCTATTGTCATACCTGATACAGGTAGGTTAGAAGTACCAATAGTTCCTGTTAATCTACCAGCAACTATAACAAATAATAAAGATAGTATAAATGATAAAATAGCTCCAACTATAGTCATTACTATGCTTTCAGATATTATAAATGAGGCAATAAGTCCTATAACAGTACCAGCTAATAATATTATTAAGTAAGATGAAGAACCTTCACCATCTTCTGAAGATGATTTTGCATTCATAGTTTCTTTTACTGAAGCTATTATAGTAGGTATAAGTTTTACTGCACCTATTATACCACCACATAACATCATACCAGCACCTATATATTTAACATAAGAACCAGCAATATCACTAACAGCCATTTGGTTTATTGCAAGTGAAGGATTATTCCATACCATAGCTCCATCATGTGCCATTTCAGCAAAATAAGCAAGTAAAGGAGTTATACCAAATGCTGATAATATTGAACCAGCAAACATAGTTAAAGAAACATCCATACCTACTATAAATCCAATTCCTAGTAAAAGTGGATTAACTTCTAAGTCGAATTTCCATTTGTAGAATGATTTTCCTGCAAAAGACATAACATTGTTTGTTAAGTTTAAGAATGAACTTGAAAGTGTGTTTAATACACCACCTATACCAAATCCTATTCCCATGAATTTCATTGAATCTCCGCCAGCATTTTCTGATGCTACAAGAGTTTCAGATATAGCCATAGCTTCAGGATACATAAGATGACCATGTTGATCAATTATTAAATAGTTATAAACAAGTGAAGCTGCACCTATACCGAATAGAACTCCACCTATACCAACTGCTACACCTTCTAAGAAAGTAAATTCACTACCTATTAGTATAACAGAAGGTAGTACAAATATAAGACCACTAGCGACAGATTCACCACCACTAGCCATACCTTGAACTAAGTTTCTACCAAGGATTCCTTTGTGTTTTGCAAACATTGCAACAAATGCTGAACCTAAAATTGCACCTGGAATACCAGCGGCAACAGTAAGTCCTGCTTTCATTCCTGAATAAGCTGTAGAAGCTGCGAATACAGCAGCAAATATAATCCCTATAATTAATACAGCAATATTTCCTCCAAGTTTCGATTTATCTGTGATATATGGCACGTAGTCTTTTCCTGCAACTCCACCATATGCCTCTTTAGATAGTTTTTTATTCAAATGACATACCCCCTTCATTGTCGTTTAAATTAAATTTTATATTAATGTTGGTTCATGCTTTCTAAACAAGCAACTAAATAATCCCAAACATTTTTTATTGAAGAAATACTTACATGTTCGTTTGGAGTATGAACATCATAAGCATTAGGACCTATTGATATAGCTTCACAGCCATCCATTTTCTTAAGGAATAACCCACATTCAAGACCTGCATGTATAGTTAATATTTTAGGGTCATTACCTGTTAATTTTTTGTAAGTTTCTATACTTATTTCTTCTAGTTTAGAGTCAATAGCTCTTTCCCAAGAAGGATAATGGTCAGTTTCTTCATAATCAGCACCTAAAGACTCGGCAACTAATTTTACAGTGTTATTTATATAGTCTTTTCTAGTTTCTACAGAACTTCTTGTAGTTGCTTCAAATGTCATAACATCTTCTTTAGTTGTTACAACACCTAAATTTATAGAACTTTCCACTAAACCTGGCATATCTGCTGCCATAGTTTGGATTCCAGATGGTATTAAGTTTAAAAGTTGAATTACTTTATTTTTACATTCATCAGTTAGAACTTTTTCAAAAGAAGTTTCACTTAATTCAATTTTTACGTCTGGATCTGGAATTCTGTATTCATGTTTGAATATAGATTCTATTTTAGCCAATTCAGCTTTTAATTGATCTATATCTTTAGTATCAATAGCTATAACAGCATCGCATTCACGAGGGATAGCATTTGTTTTAAGACCACCATTTACATTTACTAAATCATAATCAATAGTTAATAAGTCTAATATTCTACCCATTAATTTATTAGAATTAGCATGGTTTTTATCTATTTCCATTCCAGAGTGTCCACCTAAAAGACCTTTTAATTCTATTAAGAATCCTTGTTTTTCAGAAGATTTGAATTCAAGTGGTAAAGTTGTACAGTTTCTGTTACCACCAGCACAACCAACTAATATACATCCTTCTTCTTCAGAATCTAGATTTAACATATATTTTCCTGTTAAAACGCTAGTATCTAAATTCTTAGCGCCAGTCATACCAACTTCTTCATCAGTAGTTATAAGTATTTCTAATTCAGGATGTTTAATAGTATTTGATGCAAGAAGTGCCATACCATAAGCAACCGCTATCCCATTGTCAGCTCCTAAAGTAGTTCCAGTTGCATATATCATGTCATCTACAACTCTTAATTGGATAGGATCTTTTAAGAAATCATGGTTTGAATCTTTATTTTTTTCACAAACCATATCCATATGTCCTTGTATTATTACTCCTGGACAATTTTCATAACCTTCAGTAGCTGGTTTTTTGATTATTACATTTAAGTGTTCATCTTGTATGTATTCTAGATTTAATTCTTTTGCAAAATTACATAAATAATCACTTATTGCTTTTTCATTACCAGAACCTCTAGGTATTTGAGAGATTTTTTCAAAATAATTTAAAACTGATTGTGGTTCTAAACCTTTTAGTATGTTTTCCATTTAAAATCAACCCCTTTTTTTAAAAATTATTTTTTATTAAGAATTAAATTATCTTTTAGATAAGTATAATAATATGTAAAAAAAAAGTAAAGTAAAGATTTTACAAAAAAGTTAATTTATATTTGAAAATTAATTTAAAAAATTCAGAAAAATGAAATGAAAATATTAGGAAAATCATGAAAATAATATGTTAATTTATATGAGGTAAATGTATAATTAAATGTATCATAATATATAAACATCTGTTAGTTAGGCAGATGTGTTTTAGTATGTAAAAATATTTTAAATATATTGGGAGGTTGTTTAATGGAAAATAAAAAATACAAAACTAAGGATTTGATAGGACGATTTATTCCTTATTTTAAGCCTTATAAAAATGTGCTATTGTTGGACTTATTTTGTGCATTTTTAACTACAGGCTGTGATTTGATATTACCTATGATATTAAGGTTTCTTGCAAATAAAGGGACTGAGGACTTGTCATCAATTACGGTACAATTAATAGCCAGTTTAGCAGGAGTTTATTTAGTACTTAGAATAATAGATGCAATAGCAAATTACTATATGACTAGAATCGGGCATATAATGGGAGCTAGAATTGAGACAGATATGAGAAAAGATGCATTTGACCATATTCAAAAATTATCAGATTCATATTTCAATAATACAAAAGTAGGTCAAATAATGTCTAGAATAACTAATGACTTATTTGATGTTACTGAGTTTGCACATCACTGTCCAGAGGAATTTTTCATAGCAGGTGTAAAGATAGTTATTTCATTTATACTTTTATCTAGAATAAATTTAGCTTTAACAACGATAATATTTATCTTCATACCTTTAATGGTTATATTCAGTATGGATCAAAATAGAAAAATGAAGAGAGCATTTAAAAAACAAAGAGTTCAAATTGGAGAATTAAACTCAAGATTAGAAGATAGTTTATTAGGTGTTAGAGTTGTAAAAGCATTCGCAAATGAAGATATAGAAGCAGAAAAATTCACACAAGATAACAGAAAATTCTTGGGAACTAAAAAAGAAACATATAAATATATGGCTGGATTTAAAATTATAACTTGTATATTCGACGGAATAATGTATTTAGTTTTATTAATTGCCGGTGGAATATTTATGATGAAAGGTCTTATCCAACCAGCGGACTTATTTGTATTCACATTATATGTAACAACTTTACTAGCAACAGTTAAGAGAATTGTAGAATTTACAGAACAGTTCCAAAAGGGTATGACTGGAATTGAGCGTTTTATAGAAATAATGGATTCAGACATAGATATATTTGACGATGAAGATGCAAAAGAACTGAATAATGTAAAAGGAAGTATAGAATTTAAGAATGTATCATTTGGATATAATGATAAAGATAAAGAAGTATTATCAAATATAAATTTATCTATTAAAGAAGGTGAGAAAGTGGCATTAGTAGGTCCATCAGGCGGAGGAAAAACTACCATATGTAACTTAATCCCACGTTTTTATGATACTACACAAGGAAGCATTTATTTAGACAATAATGATATAAAGAAAGTTACATTAAAAAGTTTAAGAAAAAATATAGGTATAGTTCAGCAAGATGTATATCTATTTGCTGGAACTGTTTATGAAAATATAGCTTATGGAGACCCTAATGCAACTAGGGAACAAATAATTGAAGCAGCAAAACTTGCAGGCGCACACGAATTTATCTCAGAATTAAAATATGGATATTATACTTATGTTGGAGAAAGAGGAGTAAAATTATCTGGCGGTCAAAAACAAAGAATAAGTATAGCTAGAGTATTCTTAAAAAATCCTAAAATATTAATTTTAGATGAAGCTACATCAGCCCTAGATAATGAAAGTGAATACTTAGTTTCTAAATCACTTGAGAGACTTGCAAAAGGAAGAACAACACTTACAATAGCACATAGATTAACAACTATACAAAATGCCGATAGAATACTTGTTTTAAATGAAAATGGAATAGTAGAACAAGGAAGTCATAAAGAATTATTGGATAAAAAGGGAGTTTATCATCAACTTTATATGATGGCAAATGAAATTGCATAAAGAAAAATAAAATAGATTAAAATAAATATAAAAATTTTATCCATAATAAACTTGGATTAGGTATAATAGAAGGTGGCTTTATAAAGAATTAAAGATTTTCTTATTTATACTTAATCTAAGTTAAATAAAAGTCTCATATAAGTATAAATTTGGGGTTTTTATCAATAATACTAATAATAAAAATATTGTGGCAAACGCCACAATAATTAGGAGGAAGAATGAACGAAAAATCGCTTAGAGTTTTAGAGTTTAATAAAATAATAGATAAGTTAAAAACAAAGGCGTCATCTTCTTTAGGGCTTAAACACATAGAGAATTTAAAACCGAGTAATGACTTTGATGAAGTAAAAAACACATTACTTGAAACAAGTGAAGCACAAGCTATACTTATTAAAAGAGGTTTAGTAAGTATGGATGGAATACATGATATAGAAGACAAGGCAAAAAGAGCTCATGTAGGGGCTACATTAGACCCAGGGTCACTTCTTAAGATAGCAGACTGCCTAAGAGTAGCACGTAGCCTAAAAAGAAATTTAGAAGGTTCAGAAGAAGAAGATTTCAATTATCCAATAATCCAAGCTCTTACAAACTCTCTATATACATATAGAGACATAGAAGATAGAATATACACTTCTATAGTAGGAGAGTCTGAGATTTCTGATAATGCATCGACAACACTTAGAACAATAAGAAGAAGGATTGTTCAAAAGAATCAATCTATCAGATCGAAATTAAATTCTATAATAAGTTCGACTACATATCAAAAATACCTACAAGATAACATAATATCTATGAGAGGTGATAGATTTGTTATACCAGTAAAAGCTGAATATAGATCAGTAGTTTCAGGTATAGTACATGACCAATCATCATCAGGGGCTACATTATTTATAGAACCTATGAGTATAGTTGAGATGAACAACGAACTTAGAAAATTAAAACTTGATGAACAAGAAGAAATAGAAAGAATACTAGCTGAATTATCAGCAATGATAGGTGAAATTTCTTCAGAATTAATCTCAAATCAAGAGATTTTAGGTAAATTAGATTTTGCATTTGCAAAAGGTAAATTATCTGTAGAGATGAGAGCGATAGAACCAGTTCTAAACGAAGAAAAATATTTCTACATTAAAAATGGTAGACATCCAATGATAGATAAGAGAGACGTCGTTCCAAATACTGTTTATCTTGGTAAAGACTTTGACACATTAGTTATAACAGGACCAAATACAGGTGGTAAAACCGTAACAATAAAAACAGTAGGTTTATTTGCACTTATGACACAAAGTGGTCTTCATATACCGGCTGATTTTGGAACTAGTATGTGTGTATATGACAATATATTTGCTGATATAGGTGATGAGCAAAGTATCGAACAAAGTTTATCTACATTCTCATCACATATGACAAATACTGTTTCTATCTTAAAAGAAGTAACAAGTGATTCTTTAGTAATATTTGATGAACTTGGTGCCGGGACAGACCCAGTTGAAGGGGCAGCTCTTGCAATAGCTATACTAGAAGATGTAAATATGGCTGGAGCTAAATGTATAGCAACAACTCACTACAGCGAACTTAAAAACTATGCCCTTACTAAAAAAGGTGTAGAAAATGCAGCTGTTGAGTTTGATGTAGACACATTAAGCCCAACTTATAGACTATTAATCGGTGTTCCAGGGAAATCTAATGCCTTTGAAATTTCAAAAAAATTAGGTTTAAGTGAATACATAATAAATAGAGCTAAAGAATTTATAAACACTGATAATATAGAATTAGAAGATGTACTACAAAACGTAGAGAAAAATAGATTAAAAGCAGAAGAAGATAAATTAGAAGCAGAAAAATTAAAAAGAGAAATAGAAGAAATTAAGGCAGAATACGAAGATAGGCTTGAAAGAGTTATGTCTCAAAGAGAAAAGATAATTAGCAAAGCTAAATCTGAAGCATTTAGCATAACTAGACAAGCTAAAGAACAATCAGAAAATATCTTAAAAGAGCTTAGAAAATTAGAAACAGAAATGGCATCAAAACAAAAACAACAAAAAATTGATGCACTTAGAAAAGAATTATCTGACTCAATGGGGAACTTACAGCCTTCAGTAAAAAGTATGATAGTGCCAAAAGTATCTTCTAAAGAAATAAAAGATTTAAAACCAGGTGATGATGTAAAAGTAGTAACATTAAACCAAGACGGAAGCGTAGTTTCTGTAGACAAAAAGAAAAAAGAAGCTGTCGTACAAATTGGTATAATGAAAATGACTCTACCATTTAAATCATTACAAAAAGTACAAAAAGACAAAAAATCAACAGTTACTAAAACAACTCGTAAGATAATTAGCGAAAAATCAGGAAAAGTAAAAGGCGAAGTTGATTTAAGAGGAATGAACTTAGAAGAAGCGATAATGGAAGTTGAAAAATATCTTGATGATGCCTGTGTTGCTGGACTTGAAACAGTGACAATAATCCACGGTATAGGTACTGGAGTTCTTAAAAAAGGTCTACAAGACGTATTAAAAAGAAACAAACACGTTAAATCAAAACGTCCAGGAGAATATGGAGAAGGTGGAGCAGGAGTTACAATAGTAACTTTAAGATAATATAAAAATCTAAAAGATTAACTTTATAGTTAATAAAGGTGAAAATTATGATAATAGTATCAGCTTGCTTATTAGGAGAAAACTGCAAATATAGCGGTGGAAATAATAAATCAGAAAATGTGATTAAGTACTTAGAAAATAAAGAATATATCTTAGTATGTCCAGAACAACTTGGTGGATTATCAACACCAAGGGATCCGTCTGAGATTATAACAACTGGAAAAAAAGATGGACATGATGTATTAGACGGTTCTGTAAAAGTTTTATCAAATAAAGGCATTGATGTAACATCAAACTTTATAAAAGGTGCAGAGGAAACTTTAAAAATAGCAAAAGAGTGCAATGCTAAAAAGGCAATATTAAAAGCAGGAAGCCCTTCTTGCGGATATAAAAAGATATATGACGGTACTTTTTGTGGAAATAAAATAAAAGGAATGGGAGTAACAGCTGCCATTTTAAATAAAGAAAATATAGCGTTATTAGATGAAGATGATATATAATTTATATCTTGAGTATATATAAGTTGAAAAACTTGAAAAAAATTAGAATTTGATTTAACATAGAGTAATAAATATGAACGTATTACAATAAGAGAGGAGAATAGAATGCAAGATTTTAAACTAGCAATCGCAAACTGTCTTAAAGAAAAGATAGAAGACTTAACATTAGAAGAAATAGTAGCATTAATAGAAGTGCCACCAAATAAGGAGATGGGGGACTTTGCGTTTCCATGCTTTAAATTAGCAAAAGTATTTAGAAAGGCTCCAAATATGATAGCTGCTGATTTAGCAGAAAATATTGAAGCTAACGGTGCAATATCAAAAGTTATGCCACTTGGAGGGTATGTAAACTTTTTCGTAAATAAATCACAATTAGCTAAAACAGTAATAAACGACGTTTTAACTAAAAAAGAAAAATATGGACATTCTGATTTAGGACAAGAGAAAGCTGTAGTAATAGACTTCTCATCTCCTAACATAGCAAAACCATTCCATATAGGACATATAAGAACTACTGTTATAGGTAATGCATTATATAAAATATATGATTCACAAGGGTACAACGTAGTTAGAGTAAACCACTTAGGAGATTATGGAACTCAATTTGGTAAACTAATAGTTGCGTTCAAACTTTGGGGAAGTAAAGAAGCTGTAGAAGCAAATCCAATACCAGAACTATTAAAATTATATGTAAAATTCCATGAAGAAGCTGAACAAAAACCAGAAATGGAAGATGAAGCTAGAGCTTGGTTCACTAAATTAGAAAACGGAGACGAAGAAGCAAAAGCTTTATGGCAATGGTTCAGAGATGAAAGTTTAAAAGAATTCGCTAGAGTTTATGATTTACTAGACATAGAGTTCGATTCATATGCAGGTGAATCATTCTATTCAGATAAAATGGATTCAGTTATAGAAACATTA
Source organism: uncultured Intestinibacter sp. (assembly GCF_902468165.1). Classification (NCBI taxonomy): domain Bacteria; kingdom Bacillati; phylum Bacillota; class Clostridia; order Peptostreptococcales; family Peptostreptococcaceae; genus Intestinibacter; species uncultured Intestinibacter sp. Next base: position 9,783 of record NZ_CABQXJ010000033.1, on the reverse strand, counting down.
AAAGACAAAAAATTATTAGTACAATCTCAAGGAACAAATGTTGTTGACTTAGAAGAGTACAATATGCCACCAGCATTAATAACTAAAAATGATGGTTCTACTTTATATATGACTAGAGACTTAGCTGCTGCTATATACAGAAAAAATACTTATGATTTCGACAAATGTATATATGTAGTTGGTTCTCAACAATCTCTACATTTCCAACAATTATTTAAAGTATTAGAGCTTATGGGATATGAATGGTCAAAAGACTTAATCCACGTTCCATTTGGTATGGTTGCATTAGAAGAAGGAACAATGTCTACAAGAAAAGGTAGAGTTGTATTCTTAGAAGATGTTTTAAAACAAGCTGTAGAAAAAACAAAAGAAATAGTACTTTCTAAAAATCCAAACGCTAAAAATGTAGAGCAAATAGCTAAACAAGTTGGTGTTGGAGCTGTAGTATTCCAAGAATTATCTAACAGCAGAATAAAAGATTATACATTCTCTTGGTCAAGAACTCTTAGCTTTGAAGGTGAAACAGGACCATATGTTCAATACACTCACGCTAGATGTTGTGCAGTATTAAGAAAAGCAGAGGAAGAAGTAACTACAGATATAAACTACAATTTATTATCTGATGGTGACGGAGCAGAAGTATTAAAAGTAATCGGATCATTCAATAAATCAATACTTGCTGCAATGAGAAAAAATGAGCCACATATAATCACTAGATTTGTTTTAGATTTAGCTCAAGCATTCAACAAATTCTACCATGACAACCCAATATTAGTAGAAGATGCTGAACTTAGAAAAGCTAGACTTGCATTAGTTGCTGCAACAAGACAAACTATAGAAAATGCTTTAGCATTATTAGGAATGCATGCACCAGAAAGAATGTAATTAATTGTAATAAAGTAAAATTTAAAAGGGGCTGTTGTACTATTTGAAGGAATACTAAAATAGTACGGGGCTCCTTATTTAATTATTAAAAGGAGGGAAGCTCCATAGGGCGGTTATTATATGAAAGATGATTTAATTAAAAATTGTTATATATCATCATTTGACATAGAGGACACTAGTTTAAAACATCTGATGATAATTGGTACAAAATGTCTTATAGATAATAAGTTGCAGAGAAATGTATATGTTGATAACAAGAGGCTTAAAGACGAGCTAATTTATTTTAATTTTTATGAAAATAAGCCACAATATATGGATGTATTAAATGTATTGTTGTCTCTAATTTTATCAAATACAAATATACAAAAAAGCGAAGATGAGGTATTATCCCTTATTCAAAAATATGTGAAGTACTTAAAAAGAGATAAGTATTTATTTGATTATATTTTAGCATCTGTATTATATAATAGTCTAATTCACAATTTAATAGACAATCCAAATTTAGAATATGAAGAAATACTTCAATCTATTAAAGAAAAGATGATTGGTTTACAAATAGAATTAGACAAAGCCAGTATGATAAAGTTCCAAATGGCGAGAATAAAAGCTATACAGATTATAGATAATTATATAGATTTAAAAATATGTGATTATGCAGAAAATGAATTAATAACAAACTTATTAAATGTTATTTATGACATCTATATAGAAGATAGAGAATGTTTAAATGATGGAATTTTAAGTATGAAAAAATCTATATTATCTATACTATCAGCAGAAGCTAATTTAAATATAGAGAATATAGATTTTATATCTTCAATGGGTGCGTATATTACAAAATTGAGAAAATACTCAATAAATAAGTCTCCGTATAATACTGGTTCAGATCCAAGAAGTTTGATTAATTTGAATCAAGGCGATACTATAGTTGATCCAATTTTAAACAAAATACAAGTTATATCTAAAGATTTTAGTAATAACATATTGAGAATTTCTGTTAAATCAAAATCTGGGCAATATACATTTAATTTTAAAAGAGTTTAGCAGTTTTCTTCTAGATAACCAAGAAATTGCTCTTCACTAGTTTCTGTTAAAAAACATAGTTCTTTTACTATGCTATTTCTAAGTTCTATGAAGTCAGGATTTTTTGTTTTTTTACTAGTAAACTCTAATGATTTTATTATTAATAATAAGTCTCTTTTTGATAAGTCATTAATAGTAACTTGATCGATTAATTCCATAGCAAACTTCCTTTCTAAATAGTAATTATATACTTATTATATTACAACATTATTCGATTTAAATACAGAGAAAAACAGTTTATAAATAAAAAAAGAGGTGGAAAATTTGAAAGTATTGCTTACAACTTTGAATTCAAAGTTCATTCATACAAATTTAGCAATAAGATACATCAAAGAGAGTATAAAAGACTTAGTAGATGTTGATATAAGAGAATATACAATAAATAATCAATTAGATTATATTTTAAAAGATATTTACTTAGCTAAATACGATGCCATATTCTTCTCAACATATATATGGAATATATATGATATCGTAAAATTATGTGAAAATATTAAAAAAGTAAATCCAAATGTAATAATAGGATTAGGTGGGCCAGAAGTTTCTTATGACAGCGAAGAGGCTATGGAAAAATATGAATTTGTAGATTATATAATTCGTGGCGAAGGCGAAATGGTTATGAGAGACCTTATGAAGCACTTCCACGGGGAAATGGATATAAAACATGTCGACGGAATTACATATAGACAAGATGGAAAGATTATTCAAAACAAAGAACGTATGTTATTAGCAGATTTAGATTTAATCCCAAGTCCATATGAAAACTTAGACATAACAGAATATGAAAATAGAATCGTATACTATGAAACATCAAGGGGATGTCCTTTTAACTGTCAATACTGTTTATCATCAGCTATAAAAGGACTTAGATATTTCGGTATAGATAGAGTAAAAAGAGACCTTAAAAATTTAATTGATGCTAGAGTTTCACAAATTAAATTTATAGATAGAACATTTAACGCAAATAAAAAGTTTGCAAAAGAGATAATGGAATTCCTTATGGAAAATGATAATGGTTACACTACTTATCATTTTGAAGTAACAGCTCATTTATTAGATGACGACATGCTAGAATTCTTAAAAGACTGTAAAGAAGGATTATTCCAATTTGAAATAGGTGTTCAAACTACAAACCAAGAAGCATTAGATGCAGTTGGAAGAAGAGATGATTTCGAAAAGTTATCTTACGTTGTAAAAACTATAGAATCTTATCAAAATATACATCAACATCTAGACTTAATTGCAGGATTACCATATGAAGGATATGACAGCTTTGAAAAATCATTTAATGATGTATTTGGATTACAAATAGAACAATTACAATTAGGTTTCCTAAAAATGATAAAAGGAACAGGTATGAGAGCTAGAGCGGAAGAATTTGAATATGAATACAAAGATTATGCTCCATATGAAATACTTAGCAATAAATTTATAAGCTATGATGAAATATTAAAATTAAAAGATATAGAAGATATATTAGAAAGATATTATAACTCTAATAACTTCTCATTATCAGTAAAATATATAATTGAAAATTATTATAGTGAAAGTGCATTCAAATTCTTTGAAGAATTTGCAACTTATTTTGATGAAATGGGATATTTCCATCTTGCGCAAGGTAAGAATCAGTTGTATAGTATATTACTAGACTTCTATAAAGAAAAAATCACAGAAAACTATGATTTATTTATGGAAATATTAAAATACGATTATGTTTCTTTAGGTAAAATTTCAAGTGTTCCTAATATATTTACAAAAGTAGAAGTAGATAATATTAAACCGAGAGTACATGAATTTTTACACGAAAGAGAAAATTTAGAGAAATATCTACCTAAACATGTAGATACGCCTACAAAATATATACTAAAATATGTTCATTTTGAACCATTTAAATACGACATATTAAAATTAAAACAAGATATTCATGCAAAATTGCAAGAAGAAGAGAACATAATATTATTTGTATATGACGACATAAAAGTATTTGAAAAATCTAGAACTTATAAAGTTGAATTAAAAGAACTTGTAAAATAGTTCGTAAGGAGGAACAATATGAAGTTTAGAATAGATAAATATTTATTATCTAAAACAGAGGAATTAGCTTTTATAACAGTTAAAGAAGATGCAGAATTTAATTTAGAAGGTTATACATTACCTAAAGAAGGTTTAAATGTGCCTATAAAAAATGAAGTATTAGTAAAAGGTATAAAAGAAAATACAGCACAAGACGGAATAAACTCTATGTCTATAGCTGATGCTATGATATACATAATAGGTATTGACCCACAGTTTAGATATAATGATGAATATAAAAAATTCTTAAAAGCATTAGAAAAGAATGTTAAATTTGATGCTAAATCATATATGGGATATATGTCTAGAAAATACTTTGAAATAGGTGAAGTGACAGATGCTCTTATATATGTAAAAGCACTTATAACTTTATACCCAGATGACATTCAAGGATTATATAACTATGCAATAGTTTGTCAAGAATTAGCGACTGAATACCAAAAAGATTACGATGCTAAAGCGATGAACGATATGTTATTAGAAGCTGGTGAAAAGCTTGAAAAAGTAACTAACTTAGATCCTAACTTTGCACTTGCATATTATCATTTAGGATACCATTATTATAACCAAAATCAATATATAAAAGCAAAAGTAATATGGGAAGAAGCATTAAAACTAGGACTTGATGAAGATTTTGTAGCAGAAGTACAAGATAACTTAGGAAAAATGTACTCTAAAGTAGAATATGAAGAAGGATATACTCTAGTATTCCAAGGAAAATTTGAAGAAGGACTAGAAAAACTACTTCCATTAGAAGAAAAATACGGAGATTGGTGGAACCTATTATTTATGATTGGTTTAGCTTATAAAAACATGGGCGAAATAGAAAATGCTAAAGAATATTATGAAAAAATACTTAGAATGAAACCACAACAAGTTGATACTCTAGTTGAATTAGCATTATGTGAAGCATCTACATTAAACATGAATAGAGCAATAGAGCTTTTAGAAGCAGCTGCTAAATTAAAAGAAGACCCAGAAATACTTTGTAACTTAGGTATGGCGTACTTAAACGTAGGTAACTTTGATGATGCAAATTACTACATTGAAAGAGCTTATGAATTAAATCCAGAAGATGAAGTTACTGTAGCTTGTAAAAGAGAACTAGCTAAATATATATAAGTAAATAATATTTGAAATTTTATATACGGATAGACAAAATTTTTATAATTACTATCAAACAGAAAAAAGTTGTAGAATATACAACTTTTTTCTGTTTGTAAAGATTATTAATGCTTGTTAGAATAAGAAAAATGATAGAATAGTAATCTATAAAATAAAAGAGAAAAAGAAGAGAAAAAGAAGAGAAAAAGTTTTAATAAGTATAAATGAATAATAACAAATTGGAATATATAAAAGGCGTATTTTTATTGAAAAGGTATGATTAATAAAATATAATATGAGAGGTAAAAATAAAACTTATCTTCTATCATATCTTTTAAAAATATAAAAAATTTACTATTTTTTTAAATCTAAAAAATCTATAAAGTCATGATTTGCTAATTTATGATTTTTATTGACTATAGCATAAAGTTTTTCGTGCTTGATTAGTTTATAATCAAATTTATTTTTGTCAAAATGTGCAATTACAAAACCTAAATCAACATCCCCGTTTAATATAGCTTCTTCACACTTTGAATCCGTATATTCTTTTATATTAAGAATAATATCTGGATAAATTTTATTAAATTCATTTATTAAGTCAAATGAAAGAGAATTTATCACCCCGAATGGAACACCTATATTTAAAAATTTTTTGTTTTTCTGTTTTATTTCGTTAATACCCTCTGTTAAAATATCGAATTGATAAACAATAGTGGATGCCTTATTTTTTAGATATTCACCATATTCAGTTAATTCATTACCCTTAGAGGTTCTATTAAACACAGATACACCGATTCCCTTTTCAAGGTTGCTTATAGATTTACTTAAGCCTTGTTGAGATATATATAAGTTTTTAGCTGCTTTAGAAAAACTACCATCCTTACATATCTGTAAAAAATATCTTAAAATTTTTATATCCATTTACTCCTCCAAATTATATTTATTTGTATATAAGTTATATTTATATACTATCTTGAATTATTGATTTTTACAAATTCCATTACTGAATAGAAGTATTTGTAGATTATAGAACTATTTGTAGATTGTTAAAAAATATATAATAAAAAATGCAGTATATGAACTAAGTATATAATGTATGTAATATTGTAAATATAAAAATTAACTTAAATATATTAACTATACTAAAAATAATACAAATACATAGAAAATCTAAAAAATATTATAAAAATAAAATTTATTTAGATTTTAAAACTAATAATTGTTAAAAAAAAATCAAATAAAAAGCCTGGGATAACGATTGCAAAAAGAGATAGGCAAGTGTACAATTGGAATAAAGTAGTATAGAATTAATTTGTATTACAAAAATCAAAAACTAAATGAAAAACATTCACAATTGATAAATCAAAGAGCTTATATCATAACAAAAATAATAAATTTAAATTCTTTAAAAATCTATACAAAAATATCAAAATTTATAGAAATTTAAATAATGAGAAGGCTTATAAAAACAAAATTTATCGAGTGTCAAAAAGACGTTTTATTCGTTAAAAAATTATTAAAATTTTTAACCAAAATTGGAAAAATTAGTATATAATTTAGTTAGGAATGTATTCTTAAAAGGAATATATTTTGCTGTCTAAAAATATATTTAATGATTGAGGATATATTTATATAAATATAGAGACAAATTCTTATAACAGCATTTTAGGGGAAATTAAATTTTTTTAAAGGGGAATATGAATATGGAAAAGAAAAAAGTTGATGTTTTAGAACAAATGCAAAATATGACTATAGACCTTAACAGTAAAGCCTTATTAGAAAAAGCTGAAAAAGACGGCGTTGAAACAATGTACAAAAGAAAATTAGGATATAAAGTACAATGTGGATTCGGTTTACAAGGTGTTTGCTGTAGAAACTGTGGTATGGGACCATGTAGAATAAGTCCAAAAACTCCAAGAGGACTTTGCGGTGCTGACGAACATACAATAGTAGGTAGAAACTATGCTAGAATGTGTGCTGGTGGTACAGCAGCCCATTCAGACCATGCCAGAGATATAACTCATACATTAGGATTAACAACTCCAGGAGGCGCATATCAAATAAAAGAACCAGAAAAATTAAAAGAATTTGCTGAATTCATGGGAATAGACCCAGAAGACAAAGATATATATGAATTAGCACATGAAGTATCTCATGTTTGTTTAATGGAATTTGGTAAACCACATGGCGTATCTAAATTATTAGCAAGAGCTCCAAAAGTAAGACAAGATATATGGAAAGAATATGGTATAGAACCAAGAGCAATAGATAGAGAAATTGCAACAGTAATGCATTCAACTCATATCGGATGTTGTGCTGATATAGATGCATTAATACATATGGCAATGAGATGTTCTATGGCAGATGGCTGGGCTGGATCTATGATAGGTACAATGTTATCTGATATATTATTCGGAACTCCAAAACCAGTACATACAGAAGCTAACTTAAATGTATTAGATGGAAATAATGTAAACATAATCCTTCATGGACATGAACCAACATTATCAGAAATGATAGTTTTAGCATCTGAATTACCAGAAATGCAAGACTTAGCTAAAGAAGTTGGTGCAGATGGTATAACATTATCAGGTATATGCTGTACTGGTAACGAATTAACAATGAGACATGGTATAAAAATAGCTGGTGACTTCCATCAACAAGAATTAGCAATAATCACTGGTGCTGTAGAAGCTATGATAGTTGACGTTCAATGTATATTCCCTGCATTAGCAGAAGTTGCAACTCATTATCATACTAAATTCATAACTACTTCACCAAAAGCTAAAATAACTGGTTCTACTTACATGGAATTCCATGAAGAAACTGCATTAGAAGATGCAAAAACAATAGTTAGAGAAGCTATATTAAACTTCAAAAACAGAGATAAATCAAAAGTTATGGTTCCAGAATTAAAATCAGAAGCTATGGTTGGTTATGCTGAAGAAGCTATAGTTGGACAATTAAATAATGTTGTTAATACTCAAATAGATGATATGAACACATTAAAACCATTAATAGATGTTCTTGCATCTGGTGTAATAAGAGGGGTAGTAGGAGTTGTTGGATGTAACAATGCTAGAACACCATCTAACTACAACCACTTAACTATAATGAAAGAATTAATTAAAAATGATTACTTAGTTGTAACTACAGGATGTGGTGCATCAGCAGCAGCTAAAAATGGATTAATGTTAAAAGAAAATGCACCTAAATACGCTGGTAAAGGTTTAGCAACAGTTTGCCAATTAGTTGATATACCACCAGTAATCCATTTAGGATCTTGTGTTGACAACTCTCGTATATTAAATATATGTTCATTAGTTGCTAATGCATTAGATATGGATATAGCTGATTTACCAGTTGCAGGTTGTGCTCCAGAATGGATGTCAGAAAAAGCTATAGCTATAGGTACTTATGTAGTTGGTTCTGGTATAGAAACATTCTTAGGTGTTATGCCTCCAGTTACAGGTTCATCTAGAGCTGTCGAAATATTATGTGGAAGCATAAGAGATAAAGTTGGAGCTAGCTTCCATGTTAATGAAGATCCAGTAAGCTGTGCTCAAGATATAATGGCTTGTATAGAAGCTAAGAGACCTCACTTTGAAGAATTATACCAAGAAAAAGTTCTTAATAAGAGAGTTGCTGGAGAATTAGTTAGCTTATACTAAGATTTACTGTTAAATAGATAAATATCAAATTTATAGAATAGATAAGGGTAGTCTATTAAAAAGATAGACTACCTACAAATACATGTTAGACAGACATAAAAATAAATAGTTTATAAACTATATGACAAAAGGTGGTAATAAAAAAATGAAAGTAGCAATAACAGGAAAAGGTGGAGTAGGCAAAACAACTTTTGCCTCAATGTTATCAAGAATGTTTGCTGATGAAGGCTATAGAGTTGTTGCTGTAGATGCCGATCCAGATGCAAACTTAGCCTTAGCGCTAGGTTTTCCAAAAGAAGTATATGATTCAATAGTGCCAATTTCAGAGATGAAAAAATTAGTTTCTGATAGAACTGCAACAAGTGAAGGTACATTTAATAAAATGTTTAAATTAAATCCTAAAGTAGATGATATACCAGAAAAATACTGTAAAATGCACAATGGTGTAGGACTACTGACTTTAGGAACAGTTGATACAGGTGGTTCAGGATGTGTATGTCCAGAACATGTACTATTGAAAAGATTATGTTCTCATTTAATACTACAAAGTAAAGATGTTGTTGTTATGGACATGGAAGCTGGTATCGAACATTTAGGTAGAGGAACAGCACAAGGCGTAGATGCTTTTATAGTAGTTGTTGAGCCAGGGGAAAGAAGTTTACAAACTTATAGAAAAGTTAAAAAACTAGGCAAAGATATTGGCGTACAGAGAGTTTTCGTTGTTGGAAATAAAATGAGAGATGACGACGATATTGAATTTATAAAAAGTAATCTAGAAGATGGTGAAGCTTTAGGGTTTATTCATTATAATCAAACTGTAATAGATTCAGATAGAGCTAATCAGTCTCCATATGATGTTAGTGAAGAGACTAGAAATGAAATTAGAACTATAAAAAATAGATTACTAGAAATTGAAAAAGAAAATAAAAACAATAAATAATTTTTATTTTTATTTAGTTTAAAATTA
>NZ_CABQXJ010000032.1:0-29232 GCF_902468165.1 uncultured Intestinibacter sp. | reverse complement strand
TATTTTAATATTTACAATTTTTATAAATATATATATTTTTTTTAGTTTTATTCTTCTCTCATTTTATCGGCAAATTTTTGTATTTCACCAAACCAAACTAGTTCAACTGTTCCAGTTTCTCCATGTCTGTTTTTAGCTACAATAACTTCACCGATATTTTTTCTTTCTGTATCTGGATTATAATATTCGTCCCTATATAAAAACATTACTATATCGGCATCCTGTTCTATAGAACCTGATTCTCTCAAGTCTGAAAGCATCGGTCTATGATCTGCCCTTTGTTCTGGGGCTCTTGATAACTGAGATAATGCAACAACTGGACAATCCAATTCTTTAGCTAATATTTTCAACGATCTAGATATCTTAGCAATTTCTTGTTGTCTACTTTCGTTATGGCCTTCACCTTCCATAAGCTGTAAGTAGTCTATCAATACTAAATCTAATCCCTTTTCTATTTTCAACTTTCTACATTTTGATCTTAATTCAGATATTTTTATACCTGGTGTATCATCTATATGAATTTTCGCTCCCGATAATACTGCCATACCATCTGTTATTCTCGGCCAATCATTGGCAGCTAGTGTTCCGGTCTTGATTTTCTTTAATTCTACACTAGATTGAGCTGCTACCATACGTTGAACAAGCTGTTCCTTCGACATCTCGAGACTAAATACTGCAACTGATGCATCACCTTTTAAGGCTGCATTTTGTACTAAGTTAAGTGCAAATGCTGTTTTACCCATAGCAGGACGTGCCGCTATTAGTAACAAATCCGATCTTTGAAGACCATTTATTTTTTTATTTAAATCTCTAAATCCCGTAGTTAATCCTGTAACATCGCTTTTTTCTTCATATAATTTTTCTAGCATAGAAAGAGTTTCTGTTAAAACTTGATTTATCGGCTGAAAATCATTAGTTGTTCTCTCTTGAGATATATCAAAAATCTTTTTCTCTGCATTTTCTAAAACGTCTTCAACTTTTGTAGAGCTATCATAACCTAAATTTATAATATCATTTGCTGCTGATATTAATTGTCTAGATATAGATTTTTCTTTTACTATATTTATATAGTATTTTATATTAGATGTTGTAGGAACAATCGTCGATAAGCTTGTTATATATGCTATTCCTCCTATATCATCTAAATACCCCTGATCTCTTAGTTCATCTGCTAATGTTATTAAGTCAATTTCAGATTGATTGTTATAAAGTTTCAGCATACATTCATAAATTACTCTATGTGCTTCTTTATAAAAATCTTCTGGTATTAATGTTTCTGAAACACTTATCATAGCATCTTTGTCTAGTAATATAGATCCTAATACGGACTGTTCTGCTTCCACACTATGTGGAGGAATTCTTGTATTATCCTCCATTATTTATCACCTCAAGTTCAGGTTTATTTTTCTTTAATGTCTACTCTTATTTTTGTAACAACTTTTTGATGAATTTTTATTTCAACGAATCTAGAACCTAATACTCTTATTGGTTCATTTAAAAGTACTTTTCTTTTATCTACTGTTATACCTTTTTGTTTTTTAAGTTGTTCAGCTATTTCTTTTGCAGTTATAGAACCGAATAATCTTCCGCCTTCTCCTGCTTTTGAATATATTTCTATATTCATTTCTTTCATTTTATCGCCTAATTCAACAGCTTCTTCATACTCTTTTTGAGCTTTTATTTCTGCTGATTTATTTTGTTCTTTTAATTCTTTAACAGCTTGGTTATCTGCTAATTTTGCCATTTTTTTAGGTAGTAAGAAGTTTCTTGCATAACCATCACTTACTTCTTTAACCTCACCTTTTTTTCCTGTGCCTTTAACGTCTTTTAATAATATTACTTTCATTGATTTTCCTCCTCTAAATATTCTTCTATTATCTGATGCACCTTTTTATAAGCTTGATTTAGTGTTACATTTTTAAGTTGAGCACCAGCTATATCTATATGTCCGCCGCCTCCTAGCTTTTCCATGAGTACGTGAACGTTGATTTGTCCTAATGACCTTGCACTTATAAATACTGTGTCATTTTTGTGTCCTAGGATAAAAGAAGCTTCAACATTTTTAATATTTAAAAGTTCATCAGCTGCCTTAGCTATGACCACATTTATATTGCTTATTTCTGATTCAGAATAAGCTATACAAATTCTTTTATTTATTATTTTAGTATTTTTTATAATATCAGCTCTAGCAATAAAATCTTCTACATTTGATTTAAATAACATCTTAGTTTCAACAGTATCTGCACCGATTTTTTTCAAGTATGATGCAGCTTCAAAAGTTCTTACACCTGTCTTAAATGCAAAGAATTTTGTATCTAAGTTAATTCCTGCAAGCAAGCCTTCTGCTGTTAATTTATTTATCTTAACATCTTCTTCTAAATACTGAATAAGTTCTGTTACCATTTCACATGTAGATGATACATATATTTCATGGAATAATAAAACTGTATCTTTTATAAATTCCACACCTCTTCTATGATGGTCTATTACTATTACCTTTTTAGCAATATTTAATAATTCTTGGCATTCTGTATAGCTTGGCCTATGAGTATCCACAACAATTACAACTGTATCTTTGTTGCAGTTTTTTATGGCTTCCTCACATGTTATAAATAGACCTTTGTAATATTCCTGTTTCTTTACTCTCTTAACGAATTCTTCTATAGAATCGTTAACTTGGTCTAATACTATATTGGCTGATTTACCACAAGATTTACATATGTCAAATATACCTACAGCTGCACCCATCGCATCTAAATCTGGATATTTATGTCCCATAATGTATATATTATTACTTTGTGAGATTACTTCTTTAAGTGCATATCCTATTAATCTAGATTTAACTTTTGTAGTTTTTTCTACTGCTTTTGACTTTCCACCATAAAACTCGAATTTGTCTTGAGTTTTAACAACAGCTTGGTCTCCACCTCTACCTAACGCTAAATCTAATGCACCATTTGCACGTTGCAAATCTTTATATAAAGAATCACCTTCTCTACCAACTCCTATACTTATAGTAACTGGAAGAGTATTCTCACAGTTTATATTTCTTATAGTATCCAATATAGCGAATTTATTTTCTTGTAGTTTTTTTAATTCTTTTTCTCTAGTGAAAAAGACATATTTATCTTTAGATGTTTTTTTGATTGCCCCTTTAAGTTCATTTTCAAAAACAGATGTAAAGATACGTTCCAATTCAACTGTTATTAAAGATCTCTTTTCTTCTGGAGCACTTTTTAAAACTTCATCATATTCATCAACTTGAATTAACATAATTACATTTTTATCATCTTCATATTGTTGTTTTAGTTGTAAATATTCAGTTTTATCCATCCAATATAACATCATTAGATATTTTGCATTGTCATTTTGTTCATTTTTTATAACATTATAAACAACAGTATACTGTCTATCTTTATATTCAACATCAGTATACATTTCTTTATTCTCATTTAAAACTTTTCTTAAATCTAAGTTTGGTATTATATTATCTATATTTTCACCTAATAAATCTGGTGAACCTGTCATTTCATAAAACTTATTGTTATACCAATTTATATTCCCGTCGAATTCTAATATACAAAGAGGAATTGGTAAATTCATTATAGCTTTTTTTGTTGTTTCATCCATATCTAACGACAAATTCTGAATATATTTATTCCATTCCTTTTTTCTAAAATTAGCGATTCTCCAGTTGTGAAAGACTATATATATGAATCCAAAGAAAAATAAGCCTCCTAAGTATAAATTGTAAGCAAGAAGCAGTATACTCATTATCCCTATTATCAATATATAAGCATTTATTTCTGGCATATTTATTTTAAAATTTGGCTTATTCCTCATATTTATCCTCCTATATTAATTCACAACTTTTTACTTTTCTAAAATCGAATATACTATCTACCATTCCTAATATAGAAATTCCCATAATTCCTACTATACTTACAGCTATTATTCCTAATATGAATTTTATTACATGACCTGCTTTAAGCCATTTTTTTGTGAAGAATATAGCCACAGATACTCCTTGTATAAGGAATAATATATAGAATATTAATTCTAAGTTTACTAATATTAAATCTGTATATAATGGGATATTTAATATTTCAATTAACATTATAAGTATATATAAAACAAACGAAGTTAATACAGCATTTCCCGGTAAATAAAATCGAGAAAACTTAATTCCTTTTAGAGTTTCTTTTATATTATTTTTTCTTATTTTCTTTAAGGTGAATATAGCTAAGAAATATGTAAGTATAGCTAATATTATAGCCCTAGAAAATAGTATTAATGGCATAATATTTAACACTGTTTGTATTATTGACTCCTCTGTAATGTTTGGCATTGAAGCCAGATTTGATACAGATTCTTGTATTACACTAATTTGTGTTGATAATTGTGCTTTCATAACAGAAGTGAATTCTTCTAACATATTAATATTAAATAAGTATTTTGATACTAAATAATTTGCAATTAATCCAAGTATAAATGCAATAGTCCCCATAAAAATAGGGTTATATTTATTATCTTCCTTATAGTTTAATATGTTTCTAGTAATTATACCTATTATTATCCCTGGTATAACAAAATTTAGACAAATATCAAAAATATATACCGGGTCAATAAAGAAAATTAGCCCCAAAATTACCATAGCAAAAGATATGAAAATACCTTTAGTGTCTGATAATGCAGCAATTACCACAAACAATGAAGAAACACTAATTGTTAATATACTCAATGCTGGTATATTAACCGCAACTAATATCATTATTATAGTAAATAATGTTATTACTATCGTCTGAGGTAATGTTATTTTTTTATTCAATTTATAATCACTCCCTGTTTTCAATATGATTTTTTAAATTGGTTAAATCTCCATACCATTTTTCTATACTGTGATCTTCTTTTATCCCTAATGAAGTTTTTTCTTTTATTTTATAGTCTATTTCATTAAAACTTATTCCTAGTCTTTTTGCTAAAAGATAAGTTATCATTATAATATTTGCTAATATATCTTGAAGTCCCTCATCCGCTGATCTTACACCTTTGAATAAAACATTAAATAATTCACTAACACTCATTAATAGCTCGTTTTTCATCCATTCTATTAATTTCATGTTTTTTGTAATATCAGTATTCCTATCAATCCTCACAACTTTACCCTCCTTTATATTATTTAACCTTAAAAATAAATTATATAAGTATTTTTAGTAATTAATTATTGTATTTATAATAATTCAATAAACAATATGTAATTACATTCTTATCTTTGCAATTTATTTTTATAATAATCGCAAAATTTAATTTTGAGTATAAATATAAAGTTTTTGTGAATTTGCAACTATCAAATATATAAACATATTATAACACATATATTATTATATCATTTAAAAAATGGTTCTTTAAATGATGTTTTTTCTAGTCGAATTATACTACTTAACAGCAATATTGTATCTTATTTTTGTGAAGTAGTTATTAAAAAAGCCTTCCTTGATATTTCAATGGAAGGCTTACTTTTATTAGTCTAAAGTGTATGGTAAAAGTGCTAAGTTTCTAGCTCTTTTTATTGCCACTGTTAATTCTCTTTGATGTTTTGCACAAGTACCTGATATTCTTCTTGGTAATATTTTACCTCTCTCAGTGATGTACTTTTGTAATCTTTGAGTGTTTTTGTAATCTATTCTAGCGTCTTTTGATGCGCAGAATTGACAAACTCTTCTCTTTTTACGTCTTTTTTTGTTTATCATCTGTGTTATTCCTCCTTTTCCTTAAAATGGTATATCATCGTCATCTATAGCTTGAAAACCATTAGGATCTAATCCTTGAGTTGGCTCAAAGCTTGGTTCAAAACCTGCTTGTGACCCTTGATGACTTTCAACATATGGATTTTCCGATTTTCCTCTATTGCTATCTAAAGCTTGTACGCTTCTTGAACTTACTTTAGTGAAAGTTCTGTTTTCTCCTGATTGAGTTTGATATCTATCTACTCTAAGATTTCCTTGAACTGCAACTAATCTACCTTTTGATATATAGTTTGCGCAGAACTCAGCTGACTTACCTATAACTTCTACAGGTATGAAATCTGTTTCTTTTGTTCCGTCTTTCTTAGTGTATTCTCTATCAATTGCAAGAGTAAATGTAGCAACAGGTGTTCCAGTACCAGGTATATATCTTAGTTCTGGATCCTTTGTTAATCTTCCAATTAAAACTACATGGTTCATAATGCGACCTCCTTATAAATCTATTGGACTAAGCATTAATTATGCAACCACGATCATATGTCTTATTACGTTTTCGTTTATCTTTAAGTTTCTGTCTAATTCTTTTGGAACTTCAACACCAGACTTAAAGTTAACTAATACATAGAAACCTTCTGAGAATTTAGCTATTTGGTAAGCTAATTTCTTATTTCCCCATGTATCAACTTTTTCTACTTCACCATTTGAAGAAATAACGTCTTTTATTTTGTTTAAAACACTTTCTTTTGTTTCATCATCAGAATTTGGTTTTACAACATAAACTAATTCATAATTTTTCATTCTTTTTCACCTCCCTTTGGACTTAACGGCTCTACTTCTTAGAGCAGAGAAATGAGAATTAAATCTCATACTTGTCTATTTTATCACCATTAGATAAATATATCAAGATTTTTTTGTAGTTACTCACTTTTTCTTACAATTCTATTTTTAATCATTTTTTGTATATTTATACTAATATTTTATTCACTTTTTGGAATTACTTTTTTCGTTCTTTTTTCTAGTGTTGGTCTATCTAGCATGATAAGCCTTCCACAATTTTTACATTTTATTTTAATATCCATTCCAACTCTAATTATTTCAAATTCTTTACAACCGCAAGCATGTTGTTTTTTTAGTTCAACAGTATCTCCTATATTAAGACTTAATGGCATATGATATTCCCCCTCTTAATTAATTTCTTCTACTTGTTTTTTTCCATCTTGCTTATATATTTTGTATATTCCTTTGTATTCAATTTGATTTTGATTAATAATTTCTTTTATATTATCTATATTTTCTATTGCAAATGCTATAGACATACCACAACTTTGAGTGATTTCTCTTGGTGTAGGTAAAACTGTATAATCCATTTCATTTTTACCAAAAAGCTTATCACATTTTATAGCTTGATGTGTAGAATTAAATGATATTATATACATTTCATTCATAGTGCTTTAGTTGCTAAAATTCCTTTATTTTAGCATACTCCTTTCTTGATTAATTTTTCATAATCATATTATCATATATTTTTTTATTTTTCACTCAATATTCTGAATTATATTCGTATCTTATATAAATTACAAAAACTAGACTCAATGAGTCTAGCTTTTTTGTTTATTATTATATTATTTCTAAATCTTTAAATATAGTTATACCCTTTTGGTAACATTCTAATTCTTTTTCTTTTGATATTCCTGAGTATAATTGACCTAGTTCTATATATAAGTTTCCTAAGATTTTCTCTTCGTCTAATTTAGAAACTATTTCTATACATTTTATAAGGTATTCTATAGATATATCAGTTTCTCCTTTGTATTTATATATATCACAATAGTATTTTAAAGCTTTATATTCATCATATTTACTTTTATTTTTTATTGCTGCTGCTAGTGCCAATTTAGAATATTTCTTAGCCATTTCAAAATCGTCTGCATCTATATACGATTGGATAATGTTATATAAACTATTCATCATATATTCATCTGTATCATTTTTCTTTATGTCATATACTTTCTCTGAATACTCTAAGAATTTTTCATTATCTCCCATCTCTGCATAAATACTTCCGACTGTTAAGTATATTTGAGCTAACTTATCTTTATTTTCTTCTTTTTCTATTATTTTTAAAGCCTTAGCAAAATAATCTTTTGATTTTACATATTCTCCTTCAGCTAATAGTTTTTTAGCTTTTAAAACTAATAGTTCTATTTCTTGTTCTGGCGAATAATCATTATCTATATTACCTATCTTTTCAATAAATTCTAGTGATTTTTCACTATCATTTAGTTTCATATAACATTTAGATATTTTGCTGTATAGTTCTTTGTATGTATCTGGATCATCTATATTAATTTCTTCTAATATATCTTTAGCAAAATAATAATTTGTTAAAGATACTTGATAGAATTCTTCATCAAAGTATATATTTGCTATATTCATATAGCATTGGAATATTCTCTTTTTATCATCATTTTTTATAAAATAGAATAATGCTTTCTCAAAGTAAAAGTTTGCTGTTGCACCATCTTTTCTTTTTAGATAGATATCTCCTAATAAATAATTACATTTACCATAATTCTCAGAAAGGCCATACTCTTCACATATTTCAATGATTTCGTGTATTTCTTTTTCAGCTTCATCTAACGCATCTCTTTTTATATATATTTCGCTTTGTAAAATCAAATTGTCAGTAATTTTTTTAGATTGCATTTCTTTTGTCTCCAATAGATAATCTATACTGACATCTAGTCGTTCAGATAAGTATTCTAAAAGTTCATAACTTGTATGGGATTTATCCCTTTCTATATGACTTATTTGTGCAGCTGTTATTCTGTCCCCTGCCAATTCCTTTAATGTCATATTTTTTTCTTTTCTGAGCTTTTTTATCTTTTCCCCCAAACTCAATATGTTCATATATCTCACCCACTTTAACATTATTTATTATTACTAATTATAATATAATTATAACTTATACTTACATTAATTACATCACCCTTGATTACATTTTTTTCTAAAAATTCTATTTTTTTAATTAGAAACAGTAATTCACTATATTTTAATCTATATTTTTATTAATTAAAATATAATTATATATATTAATTAAGTATTCTATCTTATAAAATATCCACTTTCCTCGCTATATTATAATTATGTTCATAATAAAAATGTAATTTTTATTTTCCTTTTAAAGGAACTCTTCTTATTTTATCACTATATCCCTATTTTAAAAAATATATATTTACATAATTTTTATAATTTATTCCTCTAAAAGTCTATCTATTATATCATTTAAATCTTCATCTGTATAATATTCTATCTCTATTTTTCCTTTTTTCTTACCAGAAGATATATTAACTTTAGTCCCTAAAGTATTCATTAATCTTTCTTCTATATCTTTAATGAATATATCTTTTTCTTTTAATTTATTTTTAATTTTTTTATCTTCTACTATATTTTTTACTATCTCTTCTGTCTTTCTTACTGATAGATTTTCATTTATTATTCTTTGTGCTAATTCAATCTGTTTCATTTCGTCACTAACCCTTAGTAACGCCTTTCCATGCCCTGGAGAAATTTTATTTAATTCTATGTATTTTTTAACTTCTTCAGACAAGTTCAATAATCTCATTGTATTAGTTATATATGGTCTACTTTTACCTACTAATTCTGCTATTTCTTCTTGTGTAGAATGATATTCTTCTATTAAATTTTTATATGCTTTTCCTTCTTCTATTATATTTAAATTTTCTCTTTGAAGATTTTCAACTAAGGCAATTTCCATTACTTCTTTAATAGGTATATTTTTTATTATTGCAGGTATTTCTTGTTTTTTTGCCATAATACTTGCTCTATATCTTCTTTCTCCAGCAATAATCATATATCTACCATCTTCGTCTTTTCTCAACACAATCGGTTGAAGTACGCCATATTTTTTTATAGATTCACATAATGCGATTATTTTATCTTCATCAAAATGTATTCTAGGTTGAGTATTATTTGGATATATATCAGATATTTTTACATTTACAATTTGAGTTTGATTTTCATCAGTTAATAAATTTGAGTTTTGATTTAATTCTTGTTCTAACATTAAATTATATCCTCCTATAATTTTTAAGTAATTTAGATTATAAATTGTCTTTGTTTAAAAAAAAATTACTGCTATGCAGTAATTCTATTTTTTCGGGATTTTAACGACTACTTCCATATAATCTCCCTTATCTATTTCATTATATTTAGCTTCTATGCCGGTATTTAGTATAGCATCATAAGCCTGTTTTAATGTGTTAAGATATATCCTTATGCTCATTGAGCATTTAATATTTTGTTTTTTTTCTGTGTCTTCTTTTGCTTCTATATTATCCAAAATATCTTTTACAAGCTTTTCTGTCTTTTTAACAGTCAATTCATTTTTAATTATTTTTGATACAACTTGACTCATTAATTCCTCGTTAGGTAATTTAAGTAACGCACGTGCGTGTCTTTCTGTAAGTCCGTTTTGGACTAATGATTCTTTTATAGATTCTGGCAATTTCAATATTCTCAACTTATTAGCAATTGTAGATTGATTTTTACCTAGTTTTTCAGCTAATTGTTGTTGAGTGAAATTATGCTCTTTTATTAAATTCTCATAGCCCAAAGCCTCTTCTATAAAATTTAAATCTTCTCTTTGCAGATTTTCCAATAATGCTAATACGGCTGATGTTTCATCAGATACTTCATGTACTATAGCAGGTATTGTTTTTAAGTTAGCCAGCTTTGCAGCTCTAAGTCTTCTCTCTCCTGCAACCAATTCAAACTTTTCATTTTTCTTTCTTACAGTAATCGGTTGTAATACTCCATAACTTTCAATTGAATTTTTTAACTCTTCTAATGACTTTTCAGAAAATACTCTTCTTGGTTGATATGGATTTGGGACTATTTCTTCTATCGGTATTTGTATAACTATTTTCTCTTCCATAACATACCTCTTTCATTTATAACTATTTTTTAGATTTAAACTGATTCCATTGTTATGATTTGATTAAACAATCTCCGTCTCTATTTATCAACTTTCTTTAAGAATATTATTCTTCATTTTATGTTGTAATCCTTTATATTTTTGGTCTTCAAAGCATTATATATTATTTTATAGGATTTTTAGTAACTTTTCCTGCTTTTCTAGGATACTTACTTGGTGTATTTTTAACTTTTTTAAATACTAATATATTATGATCTAAATCTATTTCTGGTAGTTTTATATCTATTTTTTCGATATATTCTAAACCTAATACTTCCATAGCTTTTTTAGATTCTTCTAATTCTAAATTAGCATTTGGTCCTTTTAGACAAACAAAGTATCCGCCTACTTTTACAAATGGAACACAAAACTCCATAAGTGCAGGTAATCCAGCTACAGCTCTAGCTGTTGCTATATCAAAACATTCTCTATATTCTTCACTTTTACCGAAATCTTCAGCTCTTCCATGAATAAATTCTATATCATCTATATCTAATTGATTTGCTACTTCTTGTAAGAAGTTAATTCTTTTATTTAAAGAATCAAGTAATGTTACTTTTAATTCTGGTAAACAGATTCTTAGAGGCATTCCTGGGAATCCTGCTCCTGTTCCAACATCAATTAAAGACATTCCATTTTTTATATAACCTTTTGTAACAGCAGATACAGAATCTAAGAAATGTTTTATGAAAACTTCCTTTTCATCTTCTATTCCTGTTAGGTTCATTTTTTGATTCCATTCAACTAATATCTCTTTATACTTTTGGAAATCAGCTAGCATTTTATCGCTAGCCTCTATTCCAAAGTCTTCTATACCTTGTCTTAGTATTTCTATATTACTCATTATTTCCACCTCTTGTTCTTCTCATTTGTTCAAGATAGATAAGTAATACAGATATATCAGCAGGAGAAACTCCTGATATTCTAGATGCTTGACCTATTGATAATGGTTTTATATCATTAAGTTTTTGTCTTGCTTCTATTCTAAGACCTTCTATTGTTGAATAATCTATATCTTCTGGTAGTTTTTTCTTTTCTAATTTTTTAAATTGATCTATTTGTTTTAATTGTTTATCTATATATCCTTCATACTTAGACATTATCACACATTGTTCTTTTACATCATAAGGAACTTCTTCTGATGCACCTTTACCTATTTGTTCTAATAAGTCATAAGTTACTTCTGGTCTTTTTAAGAAGTCATATAAAGATAAACCTACTTTTATTTCTGATGCACCTTTTTGTGCTAATAATTCGTTTACTTCTTTTGGTGTAACTCTTTCAGTTTTTAATCTTTCTAATTCAGCTTCTACTAATGCTTTTTTAGCTAAGAATCTATCATATCTTTCTTGGCTTGCAAGACCTATTTCATATCCTTTTTCAGTAAGTCTCATATCAGCATTATCTTGTCTTAAGTAAAGTCTATATTCTGCTCTTGATGTCATCATTCTATAAGGTTCATTAGTTCCTTTAGTTATTAAGTCGTCTATTAGAACACCTATATATGCTTCTGATCTATCTAATATAAATGGTTCTTTTCCTTGTATTTTTCTTGCTGCATTTATACCAGCCATAAGTCCTTGAGCTGCTGCTTCTTCATATCCTGATGTACCATTAAATTGTCCTGCACTGAATAAGTTTTCTGTAACTTTTATTTCTAGTGAAGCTTTTAATTGTGTTGGATTTAAGCAATCATATTCTATTGCATATGCAGGTCTCATTATTTTACAGTTTTCAAGACCTTTCATACTTCTATACATTTGAAGTTGTACTTCATATGGTAAACTTGTAGATATACCTTGAATATACATTTCTTTTGTATCTAAACCTTCTGGCTCGATAAATGTTTGATGTGATTCTTTATCGTTGAATCTAACAACTTTATCTTCTATTGATGGACAGTATCTTGGCCCTGTACTGTTTATTTTTCCACTATACATAGCTGATCTGTTTATGTTGTCCATTATAACTTTATGTGTATCTAAGTTAGTTCTTGCTAAGTAACAAGATACTTGGTCTATTTTTAAATCATCACTCATAAATGAGAATGGAGTTACTTTTTCATCACCTTCTTGAGGTACCATTTCTGAGAAATCTATACTATCTCTGTGGATTCTTGCTGGTGTACCAGTTTTGAATCTTCTCATATCTAATCCTAAATCAACTAATTTATCAGTTAATCTTTCTGCATAACCTAATCCATTAGGTCCTTCGTTTAATGTTACTTCACCTATATAAATTAATGAATTTAAGTAAACTCCAGTTGCTAATATAACTGCTTTAGAATGATATTTACATCCCATTCTAGTTATAACACCTTTTATTACGTTTCCGTCATTAATTAAATCAACAACCTCATCCATTACTATTTCTAGATTTGGTTCATTTTCTAGAGTTTTTTTCATTTCTGTATGATATTTAAATTTATCTGCTTGTGCTCTTAGTGAGTGTACTGCCGGTCCTTTTGCAGTATTTAACATTCTACTTTGTATAAAAGTTTTATCTATGTTAATTCCCATTTCTCCACCTAGGGCATCTACTTCTTTAACTAATTGTCCTTTTCCTGTTCCACCTATTGATGGGTTACAAGGCATCATTCCTATTGAATCTAGTGTTAATGTAACCATTAATGTTTTACATCCCATTCTAGCTGAAGCTAATGCAGCTTCACATCCTGCATGTCCTGCACCAACTACGATTACATCATAATTTCCTGCATCAAATGTTATCATTATTGCTCCTTTCTAAAAATGTTCCACGGGGAACATTTCTATTTCACATAGTTTATTACACATCTATAAATTATAAACTTATAGTATTTAAAATCAACAAGATATAAATATATTTTTTAGATTTGTTTTCCTGTCTATAAATAATTTATATCTTGTTCTAAAATATTAGTTGTTATTTTCCTATACAGAAGTTGCTGAAGATTGTATCTAGTAAATCTTCTTGTACTGTATCTCCATTTATATATCCTAAGTAGTCCCAAATATTTTTAAAATCTACTTCTATGAAATCATATGGTAATCTTTGATCTATTCCAGCTATAGCATCATTTATTGAGTTATAAGCTTTAAATAATGCATCTTTATGTCTTGAGTTTGTTATAACAACACTTGAAGAACTCTTAACATCTCCGGCAAATACCATCGCCTCTATTTTATCATGTATTTTCTCAATTCCTTCATTTTTAAGTGCTGAAATTTTTATTATATTCTCTTTTCCTACAATTTCTTCAATTAAAGTTTGGTCTATAGCTTGTTCTAAGTCTATTTTATTTAATAATACTATTGTCTTTTTACTTCTCGCATTTTCTAGTATTTCTAAATCTTCATCAGTTAATGGTTTTGATGAATCTAAAACTATTATAACTAAATCTGCTGAATCTATAGATTCTTTAGATTTTTGAACACCTATTTTTTCAACTATATCTTCTGTTTCTCTTATACCTGCAGTATCTACTATTTTTAGTGGAATACCTTTGATGTTTACGAACTCTTCTATAACATCTCTTGTAGTCCCTGCTATTTCTGTTACGATAGCTCTATTTTCTCCTAAGATAGAGTTTAATAATGATGATTTACCTACGTTTGGTTTACCGATTATTACTGTTTTTAGTCCATCTCTAAGAATTTTACCGCTCTCAGCTGAATCATATAACTTTTTAATTTCATCTCTTAATGCTAAAGATTTGTCTTCTATTTCTTTATAAGTAACATCTTCTACATCTTCATCAGAGAAATCTATAGAAACTTCTAATTGTGCCAGAACTTCTGTAACATTATTTCTAAGACTTCTTATTTTTTTAGCTAAAGCTCCTTCTAAGTGATTTTGAGCAACTTCTTGTGCTTTATCTGTTTTTGATTTTATTACATCTATAACAGCTTCAGCTTGAGATAAATCTATTCTTCCGTTTAAGAATGCTCTCTTTGTAAATTCACCAGCTTCTGCTAATCTAACATCTTTAGTTAATATTAGTTCTAATATTTTTTTAACTGAAATAAATCCACCGTGGCAATTTATTTCTATTACGTCTTCACCTGTGTATGAGTTAGGTCCTTTCATATAAGCTACTAAAACTTCATCTATTCTTTTTTCTCCATCAAATATATTTCCATATATTAATGTTCTAAGATTATATTCACTTATTTTTTTACCCGATACTGATTTAAATATTTCTTCTGCAACTGGTAATGAGTTGCTTCCGCTTATTCTTATTATTCCTATACCACCTTCACCTGGGGCAGTGGCAATAGCTGCTATTGTATCATCTATAAACAAAATTATCACCTCTTAAATTTCTAATTATATTTTCTATTTAAATTTTACAATCTCTATTTTAACATTTTTAACTCAAACTCAATTGAATATTATATCAACACTTATTAACATTTTATACCTAATTTAAAAATTCTATAAATATCTAGTAAAAATATTTTAAAAAATACTACTTAAAAAGAAAACCCCCTATATCTTAGGAGGTTTTCAAATTATCTTTTATACTCTATTACTAATCTTCTATATGGATCTGTTCCTTCACTGTAAGTAATTACATACTTATCATTTTGAAGTGCTGAGTGAACTATTCTTCTCTCATATGGATTCATATAGTCTAATTTTTTAGTTTTTTTAGTTTTAGCTACTTCTCTAGCTACTTTGTTAGCATATCTAATTAAAGATTGTTCTCTTTTTTCTCTGTAGTTTTCTATATCTACTAGTACTCTACAGTGAGAATCTTTATTTATTTTATTAAGAGCTAAACCAGTTAAGAATTGAACAGCATCTAAAGTTTCACCACGTCTACCTATTAGACATGTTGCTTCTTTTCCTTTGATATTAATTTTTATTAAATTATCTTCTTGAGTAGCTATTACATCAGCATTTACTTTTGCATTATGTAACATTGTTTCTATAAACTCTTTTGCTATATCAATTTCTTTTATTTCTATTTGTTTTTCAATTAAAGTTATTTTATAAAGTCCATCTTTAGCTCCTATAAAACCTAAGAATCCTTTACTTGGTTCTTCAATAACTTCAACTTTTATATCTTCGATATCTTCTTTATCTACATTTAATTGCTCAATTGCTTTTTGTATTGCTTCTTCTTGTGACTTACTTCTTAGTTCCAGACTTTTTTGATTGTCTGTTTGATTGTTCTTTTTTGTTTGATTTTCTATCGCTTGATTTTTCATCTTTAACTACTTCCTCCTCAGAGTTAGCCATCTTAGCTTTTAAAGGACTTGTTACTAAATAGTATTGTGCTATTGAGAATATATTACTCATTGTCCAATAAAGTGCAAGACCCGCTTCATACGTATATCCCCACCAGAAAGACATAGCTGTCATTACTATCGTCATCGATTTCATCATTTGAGCTTGAGACTCATCAGTTGTTGCCATAGATTTTTGCATGAAGTAAGCACTTATACCAGATAGTATACCTAAACTTAAGTTATGCGTTTGTGATACACTTGAAATCCATAAGAATCCGTGGTTAGCAGCATGATATGCCGCTTCATTAGGAAACACCCCATGTGAAACAGGATTTCTTAATAGTGCAAATAACCCCATTAATATTGGTAATTGTATAAACATCGGCAAGCATCCTGCCATAGGATTTATTTTTGCATCCTTGTAAAGCTTCATTATTTCTTCTTGTTGTTTTTCTGGCTTATTCTTATATTTTTCTTGAATTTCCTTCATTTTAG
Organism: uncultured Intestinibacter sp.; assembly: GCF_902468165.1. NCBI lineage: Bacteria > Bacillati > Bacillota > Clostridia > Peptostreptococcales > Peptostreptococcaceae > Intestinibacter > uncultured Intestinibacter sp. Next base: position 12,781 of record NZ_CABQXJ010000032.1, on the reverse strand, counting down.
GTTGAATATCTTGCATTGCCTTAGTTGACTTGATTTGTTTTACCATTAAAGGCAGAAGACATAATCTAACTAATATAGTGAATATGATTATTGACCAAGCATAGTCATTAACTATATTTACTATAAAGCTAAGTATAATACCTAAAAAATTCCCTATTGCGTCTAACAATTCGTATACCTCCCGAAATATTATTTTAGAGGATCATAGCCCCCTGGATGGAATGGGTGGCATTTTAGTATTCTCTTTATTGTGAGAAACATGCCCTTTATCACTCCATATTTTTTAAATGCTTCTATTGCATATTGAGAGCATGTTGGATAAAATCTACAAGTAGGTCCTTTCAATGGAGATATATATTTTTGATAAAATCTTATTAAGTAAATACATACTTTCGATAAATAAACGTTTATTTCCTTCAATTTATAAACTATTTTATTCAACAAATTTGAACCTCCATAATTTAGAAACAATTATCTATTAAATAATTTAAACTTATTTACGAGATGCTTCATAGATTTATTAACTTCGTTGTATTGCACGTCGTTTATTGCAACTCTAGCAATAAAAACTATATCGTATCCAGATTTTATTTTGCCATCAACATCTAATCTAAATGATTCTCTTATTTTTCTTTTAACCTTGTTGCGAACAATCGCTTTTCCTACCTTTTTAGAAACTGATATGCCCACTCGATTATATTCTAAATTGTTTCGCATTATATACATTACTAAGTATCTATTTGCAAAAGATTTACCGTGTTTATAAACTCGTCTAAAATCAGAGTCTTTTCTCAAACGTTCAGTTTCATTAAAATACATCTTAGTTAATCCTCCATAAACACAGCTTCATTGTTTTCTTCATTTTTAAATTTAAAAAAATTACGCAAAAAGGCCACTTTCTTAAGCGGCCTTTTTAAATTAATGAGTTAATCTATTTCTTCCTTTAGATCTTCTTCTTTTTAACACGTTTCTTCCGTTAGAAGTTTTCATTCTTTTTCTAAATCCGTGTTCTTTTTTTCTTTGTCTTTTTTTTGGCTGATAAGTTCTTTTCATTCTTTGCACCGCCTTTCAAATTTTTTTCCATTTATAAAAATAATAATTTTACTTTCAAAGTAAACATAACACATATTATTATAAATGCTTTTAATTAGGTTGTCAACGAGTTTTTGAGCTTATTAAACATATTAAAACGGTTAAATTTTTTATAAAAATTACACATAATGCAAAAATATATTCACATTATTATCAACATATATGTGCATATCTTAACAGATTAATTTCAAAATAATTTATTCATTTTTTTAGCCCTTGGTCTTAACCTACTACAATTTGATTTTAAGTTCATCTACATATTCTATTTTATCCACAACTATCCACATTTATCTGTTGAAAATGTGACTTCTTTTTATATTTCTTCATTATTACAATATAAACATTTAAAAATTTTTTATACCTTTTTTATATTTTCTCTAAAATACCTCCTTTATATTAACTAAAAATAAACTAATTCACATTTTCCACAAATTTATACTCTTAATCCATCAAATTTTGCCTTTTTATTTTTTTATTTAATTTGTAAAATTGGCTCTTGCTTTTAGCCTGCAAATAATATATTTTTTTATATGCACATTTGATTCACACTATGTTAATTAAATTATCCACATCCCTGTTTATTTGTGGATAATTTAATTTAGTCATATTGTAATTTGGAAAATTTTTTGATATTATTAAGGTGCATGTTAATACTGTGGATAAAGTTATTAAGCAATTCACAACATGTGGATATTCTTGTGTATAACTAGCACTTTTATTGACAATATTATTACTATTCATTGAAATTACAATACTTAATAATCTTAATAACTTTATCCACAGCTTGTTAATAATTATATATATTAAATACGTACGCACACATTATCCACAAGTTATCCACCGATTGTTGTTAGTAACTATATTAGAATTCTAACTTTGTCATTTTTTAAGCTTTTTGTGGATATTTCTGTGGAAAAACTAATAATTTGTTGGAGGTTTAAATATGGACATCGTTTCATTATGGAAAAAAACATTGCAACTTATAAAAGGTGAAGTTGCATCTGCTAGCTTTGAAACATTTTTTAAAAACACTGTACCTATTGAAACAAATTCGAATGAGTTGACATTACTTGCACCTACTGAATTTGCAGAAGATATATTAAGAACTAGATATTTAAATTTGATAGAAAGTTGCTTAAGCCAACTTACTTCAAACAAATTTGAAATTAAAATTATTTCTGATAGTAACGAAGTTGAACAAAATCCTTTAAAAACTTCAAATAATAATATTATTATTAACAACAATAGTAACAATAATATTATTAGAAATTACCCTAGACTAAATCCTAAATACACATTTGATACATTCGTAATAGGAAATAGTAATAGATTTGCTCATGCTGCCTGTGTTGCAGTTGCTGAATCACCAGCAAGAGCATATAATCCACTATTCTTATATGGTGGTGTTGGACTTGGAAAAACTCACTTAATGCATGCGATCGGACACTCTATTATGAAAGAGCAAAATGATGCAAAAGTTGTTTATGTATCATCTGAAAAATTTACAAATGAACTTATAAATTCAATAAAAAGCGATAAAAACGAGGAATTTAGGGATAAATATAGAAATGTTGATATACTGCTTATAGACGATATTCAATTTATAGCAGGTAAAGAAGGTACTCAAGAAGAGTTCTTCCACACATTCAATGCTTTACATGAAGCAAATAAACAAATAATTATTTCTAGTGATAGACCTCCAAAAGAGATACCTACATTAGAAGACAGGTTAAGATCTCGTTTCGAAATGGGATTAATCGCAGATATTCAACCACCTGATTTTGAAACAAGAATAGCTATATTAAAAACAAAAGCTCAAATAGAAAATATAGATATTCCTAATGAAGTAATGAATTATATAGCTACATATATAAAATCAAATATAAGAGAGTTAGAAGGCGCTCTAACAAGAGTTGTAGCTTATTCATCACTTATCAACAAAGATATATCTTACGACTTAGCTGTTGAAGCTTTAAAAGACATTGTAACAACATCAGAAAGCCAAGAGATATCTGTAAATAGAATAAAAGAAAAAGTTTCTACTGCATTTGGAATCAAAATGGATGACTTTAATTCTAAGAAAAGAACAAGAACAATAGCTTATCCACGCCAAATAGCAATGTATTTAAGTAGGGAGCTTACAGACTTATCGTTACCTAAGATAGGAAACGAATTTGGAGGAAGAGACCATACTACAGTTATACACGCTCATGACAAAATTTCAAAAGATCTTGAGCTTGAAAAAAATAGTGAATTAAAAGAGAAAATAAGTAAAATAATAGCAGAATTAAAAGGGTAAAGTTATACACAGTTTACCTGTGAATACTTGTGGATAAACCTGTGAATAGATGTGTATATAATTTTTGGCAAAAAGTTATCCATAATCTTTCCACAAAGTTATCAATAGGTTTTTGCATAGTTATACACATTTTGTACACATGCTGCAATCATTGATATCAGTATTCTACAAGTACTTATACACATTATCAACAACACCTACTACTAATACTACTATCATTATTATTAATTATTTTATTAAAAAAGCAACAAGGAGGTTATCCACATTGAAGATAATTTGTAATCAAAAACTATTAGCTAATAAAATTGGAATTGTGCAAAAGGCTATTAATTCAAAAACAACTTTAGACTTACTAAAAGGTGTTTTAATAGTTACGAAACAAGATGAAATAGTCTTAAAGGGATATGATTTAGAAATAGGAATAGAAACTCATGTTTCAGCAGAAGTAATTGAAGAAGGAAGTATAGTAATAAATTCAAAACTATTTGGGGATATAATAAGAAAATTACCAGATTCATTTGTAGAAATAGAAACAGATGAAGATAACAATGTTTATATAAATTGTTTAAACTCAAAATTCAAAATAAAAGGGGATTCAGCAAAAGAATATCCACAAATTCCAGATGTTAATGAGGATAAGTTATATAGCATACCTCAAGACGTACTAAAAAGTATGATAAAACAAACAGTATTTGCAACATCACAAGATCAAACTAAGCCAATACTTATGGGAGAGCTTTTAGAAATAGAAAATGGAAATATAAACTTAGTTGCAATAGATGGTTATAGATTTGCGGTTAGAAGTTGTCAAGTGGATAACTTAAGCCATGAAGATATAAAAGCTAAGATAATTATCCCAGGGAAAACACTAATTGATGTGAATAGTTTATTATCTTCAGAAGAAGATGTTAAAGTTGGATTCAATGAAAAAAATGCTATTTTCATATTGGATGAAACTAAAATAGTAACAAGACTTCTAGATGGAGAATTCATAGACTATAACAAGTTATGCCCAAGGGAGTATAATTCAAAAATAAAATTAAAAACAAGAGATTTATTAAACAGTATAGAAAGGGCATCTTTACTTTCTCAATCTGAACTTAATAATCTTATAAAATTATCTATAAGAGATTCTGTGATGGCTATAACTTCAAACAACGAAAAAGGTAATGTTTATGAAGAAGTGGCATTATCACTAGAAGGTGATTATTTAGATATAGCATTTAACTCAAGATATTTATTAGAGGGACTTAAAAATATAGATTGTGAAGAAATATTTATAGAATTCACAACAAATGTGAATCCTTGTATAATTAAGCCAGCTGATGGAACAAAATATACATACTTACTTTTACCAGTAAGAATATCTTCTAATAATTAATCCACTAAATAATCCACAACTGTTAATAAATGTTAATATATTACAGAAAAGGAATACATAAAAAAAACTCGTCTAAAAATAAATAGTACGAGTTTTTTTTAGTTATGATATAATAAGTTATTAGATTAAAAATTGTAGGAGGGTAAGTTATGCTTGAATTGAAAATAGAATCAGAATATATAAAATTAGATCAATTTCTAAAACTTGCTGATATTGCATCAACAGGTGGACATGCAAAATACCTTATTCAAGAGGGCGTTGTAAAAGTAAATGGTGAAGTTGAAACAAGAAGAGGTAAAAAATTAGTACCTGGAGATGTTGTTGAAGTAGAAGGAAATCAAATAACACTAACAAAGTAAGTTAGTACTCTAAGGAGAGTATTCTTATGCGATTAAATAGCTTACAACTAATAAATTTTAGAAATTATGATAATTTACATTTAAATTTTGAGAAAAACATAAATTTACTCGTTGGAAAAAATGGACAAGGAAAAACTAACATTGTAGAAGCTATATACATGCTATCATTTGGAAAATCATTTAGAACCAATAAAGACAAGGAAGTCATAAAATTCGGAAGTGAAAACCTATATATCGGTGGAAATTATTTAAAAAACTCTTCAAAAGGTTTAATTGAAGTTGCAATTGGAAAGAATAAAAAGGGAATAAAAGTTAATAAGATTCATATTCAAAAAATTCAAGAATTGCTGGGTAACTTAAATGTCGTAATTTTTTCTCCAGAGGACCTTAAGTTAGTTAAGGACGGTCCTAGAGAGAGAAGATCATTTATTGACAAAGAAATTAGCCAAATCATGCCTAAATATTATAATTATCTAGTTAATTATAATAAAATATTGATTCAGAGAAATAAAACTTTAAAAAGTAAGATGGTAGATGCTAATCTATTGTCTGTGTATGATGAGAACCTGGCTAATTATGGTGCCTATATTTACATTTTGAGAAGAGATTTTATAAAAAAAATAGCTAAAATATCTAATGAAATGCACAAGAAATTAACAGGTAACAATGAGGAATTGTTGATAACTTATAAAAATCAGATAAATTTATCTGATGAGGATACCGTTATAGATGCAAAAAATAAGCTATTAAAAAAATTAGAATCAAATAGACAACACGATATAGAAACTAGAATGACTAAGTACGGAATTCATAAAGATGACCTAAACATTTTTATAAATGATTTAGATGTTAAATTATACGGTTCTCAAGGTCAACAGAGAACAGCATCTATTTCGTTAAAATTATCTGAGATAGAACTAATAAGACAAGAAGTGAACGAAAATCCAGTTCTAATTTTAGACGATGTTTTTAGCGAATTAGACGAAACTAGACAAAAATTATTAGTCAAAAATTTAGGCGAAGTCCAAATGTTTATAACTAGTGCGGAACTAGCACATAAGAGAATTTTTGATGAGAGTGATACAGCAATTTTTTATATAGATAAAGGAAAAGTTACAAATATTGAGGATGGAGGTAATTAGATGAAACAAGAATATGGTGCAAATCAGATTCAGGTACTAGAAGGTTTAGAAGCAGTTAGATTAAGACCAGGTATGTACATTGGATCTACAGGACCAAGAGGTTTACACCACTTAGTATATGAGATTGTGGATAACAGTATCGATGAGGCATTACAAGGATACTGTGATAGAATATATGTCTGCATTAACGAAGATGGTAGTGTAACAACTAAGGATGATGGTAGGGGTATACCTGTAGAAACACATCCTAAAACAGGTAAATCTACACTTGAAACAGTATTAACAATACTACATGCCGGTGGTAAATTCGGTGGTGGAGGTTACAAGGTATCTGGTGGTCTTCACGGTGTTGGTATATCTGTTGTTAATGGACTTTCAGAATGGTTAGTTGCTGAAGTTTACAGAAATGGAAAGATATACAGACAAAGTTATAAAAAAGGTATAACAGATTCAGAATTAGAGATAGTAGGTGAATCTGATCATACAGGAACAATAATTCAATTTATGCCTGATGCTACAATATTCGATGATATAGTATTTGACTACAAAACACTAGAAAGTAGATTAAGAGAGTTAGCATTCTTAAACAAAGGTGTAAGAATAGTATTTGAAGATAAGAGACCTGGACAAGAACAGAAAAAAGAATTCTTATACAATGGTGGTATAAGAGAGTTCGTAGAATACCTAAATAGCACTAAAACTCCTATACATGAAAACGTAGTTTACATAGATAAAAAAATACAAGACTGTATGGTTGAAATTGCTATCCAATACACAGATGGATATTCTGAAAATATATTATCATTTGCGAACAATATAGATACTCATGAAGGTGGAGCCCATTTAGCTGGGTTTAAATCTGCGTTAACAAAGACAGTAAACGAGTATGCTAAAAGAAATAAATTATTAAAAGAAAGCGATGCAAACTTATCAGGTGAAGACATAAGAGAAGGTCTTACAGCAGTTGTATCTGTTAAATTACCAGACCCTCAATTCGAAGGACAAACTAAAACTAAATTAGGTAACACTAGAATGAGAGGTATAGTTGATGCAGTAACTGTTGAAGAACTTGGTGCATTCTTAGAAGAAAATCCACAAACAGCAAGAGTAATTGTGGATAAAGCATTAAGAGCTCAAAGAGCTAGAGAAGCTGCAAAGAGAGCTAGAGAATTAACAAGAAGAAAAACTGTACTTGAAAGTACTTCTTTACCAGGTAAATTAGCAGACTGTGCAGAAAAAGACCCTGCAAAAAGTGAAATATTCTTAGTCGAAGGGGATTCTGCCGGTGGTTCAGCAAAACAAGGTAGAGATAGATATACACAAGCTATATTACCACTTAGAGGTAAAATACTTAACGTTGAAAAATCTAGATTAGATAGAATATTATCATCAGAAGAAATCAAAAACATGATAACTGCTTATGGTTGTGGTGTTGGAAATGATTTTGATTTAGAAAAAGCTAGATATCACAAAATAGTAATAATGACCGATGCCGATGTCGATGGTGCACACATCAGAACATTATTATTAACATTCTTCTTTAGATATATGAGACCACTTATAGATAATGGTTATGTTTATATAGCACAACCACCTCTATACAAAGTTAAAAAACAAAAGAAAGAATACTATGTTTATTCAGATAAAGAATTAGAAACTTTATTAGAAGAAATAGGTAAGAGTGGAATTGAGCTTCAAAGATATAAAGGTCTTGGGGAAATGAACCCAGAACAATTATGGGAAACAACAATGAACCCAGAAACAAGAACTTTACTTCAAGTAACAATAGATGATGCTACAGAAGCAGATAGAATATTCTCTATGTTAATGGGAGATAAAGTTGGACCAAGAAAAGAATTTATAGAAGAAAATGCTGAATTCGTTAAGAACTTAGATATTTAATGAGGAAGGAGAATAAACATGGAAGAAAATAATAGAATAATTCCTGCCGAAATTTCGAAAGAAATGAAGGATTCATATATAGACTATGCCATGAGTGTTATCGCTGGTAGAGCACTTCCAGACGTAAGAGATGGTTTAAAACCAGTTCATAGAAGAATACTTTACTCTATGAATGAGTTAAACTTAACTCCAGATAAACCATATAGAAAATCTGCCCGTATAGTTGGGGACGTTTTAGGGAAGTACCATCCACATGGCGATAGTGCAGTATACCTAGCAATGGTTAGAATGGCACAAGATTTCTCAACTAGAGGACTTTTAGTTGATGGACATGGTAACTTCGGTTCTGTAGATGGTGACTCACCAGCCGCAATGCGTTATACAGAAGCAAAAATGAGTAAGTTATCATTAGAATTATTAAGAGATATAGACAAAGAAACTGTAGATTTCGGACCAAACTTTGACGAATCTTTAAAAGAACCTACTGTATTACCAGCTAGATTCCCTAACTTACTTGTAAACGGATCAAATGGTATAGCTGTAGGTATGGCAACATCTATACCACCACACAACTTAGGTGAAACAATAGATGCTACAGTACATCTTATTGATAACCCAGATTGTTCAGTTGATGAATTAATGGAATATATACAAGGTCCAGATTTCCCAACTGGTGCAATAATAATGGGTAAAGATAGTATAGCTGAAGCTTATAAAACTGGTAGAGGTAAAGTTAAAGTTAGATCTAGAGCAGAAATAGAAGAGCTTCCTAAAGGAAAACAACAAATAGTTGTAACAGAAATTCCTTACCAAGTTAATAAAGCTAAATTAGTTGAAAGAATAGCTGAATTAGTTAAAGATAAAAAAATCGAAGGAATATCAGACTTAAGAGACGAAAGTAACAGAAATGGTATGAGAATCGTTATAGAGTTAAAGAGAGATGTAAATGCTAACATAGTATTAAACAACTTATACAAACATTCTCAACTTGAAGATACATTCAGTATAATAATGCTTTCTCTAGTAAACGGTGTTCCAAGAATATTAAACTTAAAACAAATATTATACTACTATGTTGAACATCAAAAAGATGTAGTAACAAGAAGAACTAAATTCGAATTAAACAAAGCTCAAGCAAGAGCACATATATTAGAAGGTTTAAAAATAGCCTTAGATTACATAGATGAAGTTATAAGCTTAATCAGATCTTCTGCAAATACACAAATGGCTAAGAGTGGATTAATGGAAAGATTCAAATTAAGTGATATACAAGCTCAAGCTATCTTAGATATGAGACTTCAAAAGTTAACAGGGCTAGAAAGAGAAAAAGTAGAAGCTGAATACAACGAATTAATGAAAAAGATAGAATACTTAGAATCAATACTTGCAGATGAGCAATTATTACTAGGTGTTATAAAAGACGAAATCTTAGAAATTAAAAAGAAACATTCAGATGCTAGAAGAACAGAAATAAGACATGCTGAAGGTGAAATAGATATAAAAGATTTAATAGATGATGAGGAAATAACTATAACATTAACTCATTTCGGATATATCAAGAGATTACCTTTAGATACTTATAAGAGTCAAAGAAGAGGTGGAAGAGGAATATCTGCTCTTACTGTTAGAGAAGAAGACTTCGTAAAACACCTTATAACTACAAGAACTCACAATAGATTATTATTCTTTACTAATAGAGGTAGAGTATTTAGATTAGATGCATTTGAAGTTCCAGAAGGGAAGAGACAAGCAAAAGGAACTGCAATAGTAAACTTACTTCAATTAGGACCAAATGAAAAAATAGCAACATTAATTGAAGTTGATACAACAACAAATGATGATTCTTACTTATTATTAGCTACTAAAAAAGGTATAGTTAAGAAAACTAAGAGATCTGAATTCAAAAATATCAACAAATCAGGCTTAATTGCTATTGGATTAAGAGATGACGATGAATTAATAGATGTAAAAACTACTAACGGAGAAAAAGATGTATTACTTGTAACATCAAAAGGTATGTCAATTAGATTTGATGAAAAAGACATAAGACCAATGGGTAGAACTGCTATGGGTGTTAAAGGTATAACTTTATCTGAAGACGACAGAGTAGTATCTATGAGTTTATCTGATGAAGGTGAAGACTTATTAGTTGTAAGCCAAAATGGTTATGGAAAAAGAACAGACATAGATGAATATAGAAGCCAAATAAGAGCAGGTAAAGGAATTAAAACTTACAACATGTCTGAAAAGACAGGTGAAATAGTTGGAGCAACAATGGTAAACAACGAAGACGAATTGATGCTTATAAATTCTGATGGAGTCCTTATTAGATTAAGAGTTGATGATATATCTGTATTCGGAAGAGTTACTAGTGGTGTTAAACTTATGAAAACAGATGATGAAGTTAACGTAGTTTCAATAGCTAAAATAAATACAGATGAGGAAGAATAGGGTAACACCTATTCTTTTTCTATATTACATACATTGATTAATATTGTGGACAAAATATATTATTTGTGGATAGTTAAAAATTGCAATTTTGCATATTATAATAAGAGATTTAAGAAATGTCCAAGAAATAACTTTAAAAGCATTTTTTAATAAACTTTTTTGGTATTTTGAATAAATAATATATAATCAATCCACAATGTAATATATAATATAAATATATTTAAAGGTGAAAGGAGCTAGATGATATGAGTAAAAAAAGAGGAAGAACTTTAACATTAGGAGTAATAATAGGATTTTTTATTGGATTATTTTTAGCACCTAAGAAAGGCAAAGAATTAAGAAGAGATGCCAAAGAAAAGATAGACACAATAAAAGAAAATCCCAAAGATGTTCTACATGAAACATTTGCAGATGTAAAACAAAAAGTGTCTAAAATAAAAGATGACTTATCTGAAGAAAAAATGGAAATCAAAGAAGAAGACATAGTAGTCAGCAGACGTTTTGATGAAGAAGGAGAGAATAAATAATGAATGCAATTGGTTGGCAAATTGGGGCAGTTTTATTTGGTGTTGCGATATTAATAATAGCTATATACATAGCTAAAACACTAAATACAGCTACAAAAACAATTGATAGAGTTAATAAAATAATTGATTACAATGAAAAAAACTTAAATCAAATAATAGATAATGCAGCCGATATAACAAATGATGTAAGAAGTATATTAGATGTGGTTGAAAAAGTAACTGGTTTCTTCAAGGTTTTAAGAATATTTAAAAAATAATTGGAATAGTGCAGGAGGTTTGTAAATGTCTATAGATATAAAATTAAAAAATGATACAGATGCTGATTTCTGGGAAGTATTAGTAGCAGGAGAATTAGATGTATCTACAGCAGACGAATTTAAAGAGTATTTACATAAATTAATTGATAAAGGTATAAAAAACATAAGACTTAATTTAGAAAATCTAGATTATATTGATTCAACTGGATTAGGTGTTATTATAGGAATACTAAAAAGAATAAAAGTTGAAAATAAAGAAATATATATAAAATCACCAAGAGATAATGTTAAAAAGATTTTTTCTATAACAGGACTTGATAAAATATTTAAAATGGAGGGATAGAATTGAATTTTGAAACTATAAAAATGGAAATTGCTTCTAACCCACAATATGTAAGCGTTATAAGATTAACTACATCAGGGATAGCTAATAAAATAGGATTTTGTTTAGAAGATATCGAAGATATAAAAGTAGCTGTATCAGAAGCTTGTACAAATGCTATAAAACATAGTTTAGACAATAAATTTTCTGTAGAATATACAATATTTGAAAATGGATTAACTATTACAATAATAGATAGTGGCAAAGGATATGATGTTGATTCGATAGATGTGCCTAATTTAGAAGAACCTAAAGAAAGCGGACTTGGGTTATTTATAATACAAAGTTTAATGGATGAAGTAGAGATCAAATCTAATATAAATTATGGAACAGTTATAAAAATGACAAAATATTTAGGAGTTGATAATTAATGAAAGATATGTCATCTGTTACCAACTATCTAGATATGGATAATAAAGAATTATTTAATATTTACAGTCAAGATAAAAGTAATAAAGAAGTTAGAGATATATTAATCGAGAGAAATCTTTATTTAGTTAATATATTAGCTAAAAAATATATAAATAAAGGGGTTGAATTTGAAGACTTATACCAAGTAGGTTCATTAGCTCTTATATATGCTATAGAACGTTACGATATGTCAAAAGGTTATGAGTTTTCAAGTTTTGCAACGCCAACTATTATAGGAGAAATAAAAAAATACTTTAGGGATAAAGTCTGGACTATGAGAGTTCCAAGAAGAGTTCAAGAATTAAATAAAAAAGTAAACGAAGCAAAACTTTTATTAGAACAACAAAATAAGAAAAAACCTAAAGTAAAAGAAATTGCAGAATATATAGGATGCAGAGAAGAAGAAGTATTAGAAGCTTTAGAAGCATCATATGGATATCAGCCTGTTTCATTAGATTCTCCTATAAATGGTGATTCTGAAGATACGGAAGTAACTTTAATTGACAAGATAGGTGGACAAGAAGATAGTTTTTCTAATATAGAATATAAAGATTTTATAGAAAAATTTGTGAATAAAT
>NZ_CABQXJ010000031.1:0-29286 GCF_902468165.1 uncultured Intestinibacter sp. | reverse complement strand
TTAATTAAATAATAAGAGCAGGGGAAATAAATCCTCTGCTTTTACTATTTAATTAAATTAGTGATAGATACTTAAGTATTTTTCTTTATAACAAAAAAATATTGTAATAAATATTACTATGTGTTAATATAATTAATATAAAAATATATTAACACATATATAAAATAAACATATAATAAATAATAAAACGCAAAAAGAGAGGAGCAAAATATGAAAAATCAGTTTTACTTAAAAAACTTCAAAAGCAAGTGGATAAAATACGATAATTATGACTTGAGAGAAAATTCAAATGGAAGTATATATATTGTTCCATCAGAAGACAGTAAATATACAATTTATGATCCTTTTGAAAAATCGAGCAATATATTATTTGATTTAATCGACTTAGGTGACTTAGTTTTAAAAAATGAAAGTCAAGATACTTTATACAATAAATTAATAGTGTTTGTAAAACACTACGGATTACTAGGGCTTATAACTTCTAGTGTATACAATCGAGATATAGTTGGAGAAGATAATGTAATATTTTCACAAAATAATATTATAAGCAGCACTTTAAACTTAGATACTAACATAATGAAGTCTGAGGATTATATAAAACTATTCACGCCATTTGCAGGTGAGGATGATTTATATACTAGAGAATTTGATAAACATCTAACTGTTGTAAAAGCAGAAGATTCTCCAAAGTTTTACGGTAAAAAGCCGTTAGTTTTAGATATAGTATTTTCAAAATTCTATGCAGAGCGTGTAGAATGGATTCTAGAATATGCAAAAAATATATCAGAAAATTTAAACCAAATGATAATTTATAAAAATAGCAATTTAACTGAAGCAGTTGAAATAATGCCAGATAAATTTAATCCAAATAAAATAGGATTTACACTAGCAATGTTTGATAGACCTCAAATTAATTGGAATTTCGACTCTCTACAGTCAGCTATGGATATGATTTATGCATTTGCTATAATGGATGAAGATAGGATATTAAACCGTTGTAATTACTGCAATAAAGCATTCTTTGCAAAAACAGAGCGAGAAAAATACTGTTCGCCTTCTTGTAGAAATTGTGCAAATGTTATAAAAAGCAGAAACAAGAAAAAGGCTCTAGAAGAACAAAATAATAAAAATAAAGTAGAAATAACAGAAAATGAAGTTGATGACTTAGCTAAAAATATAGAAAAAGAAAATAAAGCTAATACTTTAGGAAATATAAATGTAGACTTAAATACAAATAAGTTTGAAAATATTTTAGAAAAAATTGATAAGCAAATTATAAAAAATGTTAGAGAAAGAAGTATAGATATTCAAAAATATGAAGGTGGTGAAGATGATATGAAAAATGAAAAACGTAAACAAGCTATTTATGAATATAAAGAAAAGAAGACAACAGGTGGAGTTTATAAAATAACTAATACAGAAAGTAAAAAGAGTTTAATTAAAGGGGAAGTAGATTTACAATCTATGCAAAATAGATTTAATTTCTCTGTTTCGGTAAATAGCTGCTTAAATATAAAACTTCAAAAAGACTGGAACAAATACGGGGCAAAATCATTTACATTTGAAATACTTGAAGAAACTGAGATGAAACCAGAAATGGATAGAAGAGAGTTTAAAAAGTATTTAAATGAAATGGCTGAAAAATATACTGAAAATATGGATCCAGAAGAATTATATTAAATTGAATTTTGAGGATACATTCGATTTGAATATGAAAATTTATAATAAAGATGGAATTTATAAAAAGATAAAGAGCTTTAAGTTTATCTAATAGATAAATAAATTAAAAAATTTTAATAAAAATGTATAGAATTTAATATTGTGTGGATAATATAACTATATATTTAAATTTGCACAATTGAGCTCAATTATAAATATATAGACCGATATTTTTTAGGGTAACTACTCTAAGAAGTATCGGTATTTAATTTTTGAAATAAATTAAATATAAAGGCATATTAGAATATAATTTATCATATAAGATGTTCTTAAAATATGGGGGGATAATATGAGAGTTATTTGTTACAATATACATTCAGGAACTGATAAAGAAAAAAATCCAACATTAAATGAGATTATTGCTTATTTAAAACAACAACAAAGCGATATAATCTGTCTTCAAGAAGTTTTATATTCACAGTATAAAAAAATAAAGTTTAGACTAAGAATGGATGGTATTTTTGCTGAAAATGTTGTGGATAAAGAATTTGGAGTTTGTATACTTACAAAATATAAAATAGTAGCACAAAATCATGTGCTGCTTACTAGCAAAAAAGAACAAAGGGGATTTGCACATATAAAAGTAAAAATAAATGATGATGGGTATTTAAATATTATCAATACACATCTCGGTCTTGATAAATATGAACGTGTTAAACAAATAGATGAAATTTTAGATTTTATAAATATAAATTTAAATGGAAATATTGAAAATCTTATAGGGAATATAATTTGTGGGGACTTTAATGAAAAGAATATATATCTTAATAACTTTGAGGACGTATCTATGAAATTAAATAAAGACAACATACCAACTTTTTTAAATAGTAGAATAGACTATTGTTTTGAAGATACGAACTTGAATATTACTTCATATGAAGTGGATAAGGTATATATGTCAGATCACTTTCCAATAATAGTTGATTTTTCATAGTTATATAAATATTAAAAAAAGCACTGAGAAGTGCTTTTATTATTTCTTAGCTAATTTTATATTCCTATCTAATGTATATTTAATTAAGTAACTTGTCATATTTTCAAATTTCATGTCAAAATCATTTTCATCAAAAAGCATATAAAGAGCAAATAAGTTCGCTTCCCTTTCAGCCTCCTGGTTTTCAGATTCAAAGTTATTCACACCAGTATGTCCCAATATTATATGTCCTAGCTCGTGAGCACATAATATATTTTTCGATTTTTCTATGTAATTAGAATTGATTGTAATAGAAGGCTGACCATAAATAGATACAAAATAAGCTTTGCGAGATTCGTTAAAATTTCGTTCTCTAACAGTAATACCCAAGTGGTCACAGATTACAAAGGGGTTATTTGTATTATATGTTGCTTTTAAATTGTCAACGGCCTGTTTAATCTTATTACTACTCAATAAATTACCCTCCCTCCGATAAGTTATCGTTTTACTTGTTATTTTTTCTTATATTTATAGCTAATTAATTCGATTTGTTGCAATAAGTCATTGGCGAAATCGATTATCTCCTCGTCTGATAATTTGGTAGCATCATAACCACCATATGCCATAACAGTCGGCAATTTTAAAATGAATTCCATAGCATCAGTGGCATTGTTAAACTCTGTTGGAGGATTTTGTGGATTACGCCCAAGTAAGTAATCGGTTGATACATCGAAAAAATCCGCTATTTTAGTTAAAATAGTTTGGTCAGGAAATCGCCTACCTTGTTCATACATTCCAATAGTGCTGCTTGATATTCCTAATATTTTACTTAGTTTAGATTGACTGAGATTTTTTGATGTTCTTAACTTTTTCAGATTTTGTCCAAACATGGCTGATCCCTCCTTTACTGCTCTTAATTAAGAATCAAAAGAAAAATTATGTAAATAATTCCTATGGTAATAGTGTAACACGAAACGTGTATTATTTTCAATAAATAACACAAAAGGAAGTGGGATTTCTTTACAAAGTATTTGAGATGAAAAATAAAGTAAATAGATATAAAATAATTGTAGTATAATATTTCATAGTAAAAATCTTTATAATAAGGTATATTACGTACGGTTGATGGACATAAATCAAATAAAAATATGAGCGGAAATAGATTTAGATGAGGAGAATTATTATGAATGAAAAGATATTAGATATATTACAAAAGTATTATGGATATAAGAGTTTTAGAAAGGGTCAAGAAGAAATCATAAATACTATATTAAACGGAGAAGATGTATTAGCAATAATGCCTACAGGTGGAGGAAAGTCACTTTGTTACCAAGTTCCTGCGCTTTGTATGGATGGACTAACTATTGTAATATCTCCATTAATATCACTTATGAAGGACCAAGTAGACTCTTTGACATCAATGGGGATAGATGCTAGCTATATAAATAGTTCACTTTCATCAGAAGATTACAATCAAATTTTAGAAAATATAACAAATGATAAGTATAAGATTATATATGTTGCACCAGAAAGATTAGAAAGCACAGAATTTTTAAATATAATTCAAAATAAAAACATAGCACAAATTGCAATAGACGAGGCACATTGTATATCTCAATGGGGTCACGATTTTAGAGTTTCATACAAAAAGATACCATACTTTATAAGAAATTTAAAAACTAGACCTATAGTTACCACATTTACTGCAACTGCATCGACAGAAGTCAGAAAAGATATTTTAAATATGTTAGATCTTATAGAGCCTAAAATATTTATAACAGGTTTTGATAGAGAAAATTTATACATAAATATAGTTAAATCATCAGCTAAAAATAAATACCTACTAGAATATATAGAAAATCATAAATCAGAAAGCGGTATAATTTATGCTGCAACAAGAAAAGAAGTCGAAAAGATTTATGAAGGTCTTTTAAAAAGGAATATAGACGTACTTAAGTATCATGCAGGTATGTCAAATGAAGACAGAAAGCTAAATCAAGATAAATTTATAAATGACGATGCAAATATAATAGTTGCAACAAATGCATTTGGTATGGGAATAGATAAGCCTAATATAAGATGGGTAATACATTACAACATGCCACAAAGTATAGAAAACTATTATCAAGAAATAGGTAGAGCTGGTAGGGATGGCGAAAATAGCGAGTGTATATTACTTTTTACACCGGGAGATATCCACACACAAAAATATCTTATAGAAGTAGGAACAGAGAGTGTTTCTAGAAAGACTATACAATATAACAAACTTCAACAAATAGTAGACTTAGTTTATAGCAATTCATGTTATAGAAAAAGTATACTAGAGTATTTTGGAGAAGTTATGCTAGGCAAATGTGACAATTGTAGTAATTGCCTAACTGAAGGTCAAATTATAGACAAAACACTAGATGCTCAAAAGGTAATTTCATGCATATACAGAATGAAGAGAAATTATGGATTAACTATGGTTGTTGATGTTCTTAGAGGATCTAAAAATAAAAAAGTATTAGAACTTGGATTTGATAAACTTAGCACTTATGGAATAATGAAAGACTACAGCAATGAGGGATTAAAGACTTTTATAAACACTTTAATTTCTCATGGATTTTTATATATAAAAGAAAATCTAGGTACTAGAGGAAGTTTTCCTACTATATCTATGAATAAACAATCTTTAAAAGTATTAAAAGGTGAGATAAAAGTTGAATTTAAAGAGGTAAAAGTAGCAAAAGAATCAAATAATAAAAATGAGTTATTTGAAGTTTTAGCAGACTTAAGAAAGACAATAGCAGTAAATGAAAAAGTTGCTCCATATATGGTGTTTGGAGATGCAACATTACTATCAATGGCAAATACTTATCCAACTACACAGCAAGAACTATTAAATATTTCAGGTGTTGGACAAGTTAAATACGAAAGATATGGACAAAACTTTATAGATGCAATTGAAACATATATGCAAGATAAAAACATAAATAAAAATGAATTAATTGAAAAACAAAATAATATTGATGAAGACGATAAAGAGTTCTTTGAAGTTAAAACAGATAAAAACTTATATGAACTATTAAAAACTGTAAGGGCAAAATATGCACGAATTGAAAGTATTCCATACCACATGGTAATGCCTAAAAACACATTAAAAGAAATAAGCGGAAGATATCCACTAGATACAGAGAAATTAAGCGATATATCTGGACTAGGTCCAAAGAAAATAGATAAATACGGTGATGAAATAATACAAGTAGTCAATAATTATGTAGAAGAAAATAATATAAAAGTAAACTGGAGAGAAAAGAAGAAAAAGAAATTAATTATAGATGGAGAAAGCAGAAAGCCTAAAGAAATAGCTCTAGATTTATTAAATCAAGGAATGGATGTAAAAACTATAAGCAATAAATTAGAAACATCAGTATATTCTATTTTAGGTTTTATATACGACTATATAAAAGAAGACAATGAACTTCACTTCAAATTTAATCCATCAGTGTATTATTGTGAAGATGAAAAAGAGTTAATCGAAAAAAGCATAAATAAATTCGGTGAAGATAAAATGAGGGATATAAAAAACTCACTCCCAGACTATATTAGATATGAAAGTATCAGAGCAGTTATAATAGAAAGATACATAACAGCTTAAATACAGTAAAAATATTTAAATTACAGAAATTAAAATATAAGTATAAATTATATTAAAATTTATAAAAAAAGATTACGAAAATCATAAAAAATGAATTTTTTTATTCAAAAATGTAGATTTAGTAGTATAATTGTATATGGAAAAAAACATTTATACAGGGGAAATTCTGTATGTTGCGCAAAATCGTAACTTAATTAAAGAATTAAAATTTAATGAGATTGGAGTGAGGGTATTGATGAAATTTAAAAAATTGCTAGCTTTGATGATGGTATGCATGTTTGTACTTACTGGTTGTAATAAAACAAATAAAAAATACGACCAATATATGCAAAGTGGGCAAGAAGCTGTAAAACAAGAATCATATGAAGATGCACTAGACTTCTTTGATAGAGCTCTTGTAGAGAAAGAGGATGATAAAGAAGCAACTTCTTTATATAAACAAGTAGAACAACTTTTACAAGTTCAAGCAAAAATGAAACATAAACTATATGATGAAGCTATTGAGTTATGTGAAAAAATAATGGATAGTGATAGCGAGAGTTCAGTAGCTAGAGATGCAGCTAAAAAATTAAAATCTGAGTGTGAAAAACTAAAAAAAGAACAAGATAGTTTAAGTTTTAAAGAACAAATAGAGAAGAAAATAGCTGAAGTTAAAGAGCTTATGGCTGAAGAAGAGTATATGAATGCTAAAGTTAAATTAGGATACATAATTGAAGAACTTGATGGTAAATCAGAATATATTGATAAATTAAAAGAATGTAACGAGTTATTAAAAACTTGTAACGATAAATTAGATGAAATTTCAGCTAAAAAAGAAGAATCATCTAAAAAGGAAGATAACAATACATCAAACGATAATGATGAAGATCAAGGATTTGATAGTAGCAAAATAGATTTTAATGATGAACTTAAAAAACAAATAGCAACTGCAGGAGAAACATATGTAGAATTCTACTTTGAATATGGTTCAGATACTGCCCCAAGTAAATTTGCAGAAAAAGCATACGAAGATACAGAAAATGATACACCTTTAGGACAATATAAAGAACAAGGTAAAACAATTTTCATGAATGCATTTAAACAAGCATTTGAAGCAACAGGAAATGAATATTATTAAAAAAACATTAAAAGAAAACAATCTTGATCATTAATTCTGATATAGCCCATTTTTATATATAAAAAATTTTTAGAATAAAGATTTCTTTATGAACTATGATTGACATATTAAATCAACAACACTATATTTAAAGTATAAAATCATAGATAAATACTATGAAATATAAAATAATAAATAATAAACATAAAGAAAAGGGGATTGTCATGGAAAACAAATATTCAAAAGAAGGTAATCAGCAAGTAAAACAAAAAGAAAGATTAGTGAATTACGATTACAAAACAGATTTTAAATTTGAAGTTGTAAAAGTAGAAAGTAAAAACCATACAGAGGAGTTGGAAACAATAATAGGGGAGTTTCCACTAGCTTTAGTAATAAACAATGAATATTCAAATACATTTTTATGCACACCAGAAAATTTAGAACAATTAGTTGCAGGATTTTTGATGACAAAGGGAGTTATAAAATCAAAAGCTGATATAAAATCTATAGAAGTTGATTTTGAAAATAGAGTTGCAAATACAGTAATTGATAAAAATGAAGACTCAGATAAAGGAAAGAGATATTATCTAAATGATTTAGATTATGTAGATTTGAAACCTATTGAAAATACAGATACAACGATAAGAGTAAGTGATATATATGAAGTTATGAAAGAGAACTTAACTTCTTCAGAATTATTCAAAAACACAGGCGGGGTACATAGTGTAGCTATTTATGATAATAAGACTTTACTTACAATTAGAGAAGATGTGGCAAGACATAATGCAATGGACAAATCTATAGGATATTGTATTTTAAATAATATCGATCTAAAAGATAAAATAATATTTGTAAGTGGAAGAATTTCTTGTGAAATGATTCTTAAAGCTGCAAAAGCAGGCATACCTATAGTAGTGTCAAAATCGGCACCTACAAATTTATCTCGAGAAATAGCTAAAAAACTAAATATAACTTTGGCTGGATTTGTTAGAGGTGAAAGAATGAACATATATACAAATCCAGAGAGAATTATATTTGAATAATATTTAAGATTTTATTTATATAATATAACTATAAATATCTTCTATAAATTATATTAGTACAAAAAATATTCTTAAAAAATAATATTCTAGATATTATAAATAATAAATTTCAGAAAATTTGTTAAAATTTATTATAAAATATTCATTTTTAATAAATAAAGTGCTAGAATAAAAAGCATAAATAATATAAAAATATTAGGAGATGATTTAAATTATGGGGAATTATAATGTATATCTTCCAAGTTATTCAGTAGGAGCAGGATGTTATAAAGAAATTCCAAATGTAGCTCGTAGACTTGGCAAAAAAGCAGTTGTAATTGGGGGAAGAACAGCTATAGAAAAAGCAAAAGATGCTTTATTAGATGGTATAGCAAATTCTGATATGCAAATAGTAGATTTTATAGTATACGGTGATGATTCTACTTATGAAAATGTAGATAAATTAGTATCAGATGAAAGAGTAAGAAATGCCGATATTATATTTGGTGTTGGTGGAGGTCGTGCTGTAGATACTTGTAAAGTTGTAGCAGACAAATTGGACAAACCATTATTTACTTTCCCAACCTTAGGCTCAAATTGTGCAGCAGTTACTGCAATATGTGTTATGTATAACGAAGATCACACATTTAAAGATTATTATTACTTAGATAAACCAGCAGACCATACTTTCATAGATACACAAATAATAGCAGAATCACCAGAAGATTTATTCTGGGCAGGTATTGGTGATGCTTTATCAAAGGAATGTGAAGCTGTTTATTCATCACAAGGAGTAAATTTAGACCATACACCACTTATGGGTGTTGGGATAAGTAAAGTCTGTACAGAACCTCTTATAAAATACGGTAAAAAAGCACTAGAAGACTGCAAAAATAATACAGAGTCTGAAGAATTAAAACAAGTAGTGCTTGATATAATAATAAGTACAGGTTTAGTTTCAAACTTAACTACAACAGAAAATGACTACTATTACAACAGTTCACTAGCACATGCATTTTACAACGGTTCAACATTAGTAGAAGGAGCAAGAGGACTACATGGTGAGGTTGTCTCATTCGGTGTATTAACACTTCTTACTTGTGCTGGAGAAATACAAAAAAGAAATGAAATAGCTGAATTTAACAAAGAATTAGGACTTCCAGTTTGTTTAGCTGATTTAGGAATAGATAAAAGTGGAATACAAACAATAGTAGACAAAGCAGTAACTTTAGTTGAATGGAATGCTATAAAAGATAGAGTTACAAAAGATATGTTTGCAAAAGCAATATCTGACTGTGACGATTATGGAATGACTTTAAAATAATTTTAAATTATAGATTAAATAGTACTGAAAACAATTTTTTTAGTACTATTTTTTTGCCCAATATATCCATATTGTTGAAATTTAAGAGTTTTAAGACATGATTTTTAAAGCTGCCCAATATATATTAATACTGAGATAAATTACTTGTATTAATATTAGTTAGTGTTAATATTGGGTACACATATAAGCTCTATTATTATCTAAAGTTAAAAAAATAAAGTACAATGATTTTAGTATATAAATAAATTAAATAGGAGAAAGTTTTATGAGAGAGAAATTGATGAGATTTATGCAAGGAAGGTATGGAATTGACCAATTTAATAACTTTTTAATGAAATTATTTATAGGAGAATTTATAATATATTTCTTATTTAGAAGGTTAATACCAGGCTTATCAGTAGCTATGTACTACTTAAGTTTAGCGACGCTGATTTATACTTATTATAGAATGTTCTCTAGAAATATATATAAAAGAGCAAGTGAAAATCAAAACTTTTTAAATAAGACAGCTAATATTAGAAAAAAGATAAATAATCAAAAAAGTATATTAAAACAAAGAAAAGTTTATCGTATATATAAATGCCCAACGTGCAAACAAAAAGTAAGAGTTCCAAGAGGAAGAGGAAAAATAAATATTCACTGCCCAAAATGTGACACTTATTTTATTAAAAGGAGCTAAAGATGTTTGGATATGTTCTTATCAACAAAGAGGAACTTAAATTTAAAGAATACGACGTATATAAATCATATTATTGTGGTCTGTGTCAAACACTAAACAACAGAAGTGGACGATTTGCCCAATTGACATTAAACTACGATATGACATTTTTACAACTTTTGTTGACAGGACTTTATGAACCTAAGACAAAACTAGAAAATTTTAGATGTAAGATACATCCATTTAAAAAGAGCATAAAAAGAAGAAATGAAATTACAGATTATATAGCTGATATGAATTTATTTTTAGCTTATTTAAACTGTATAGACGATTGGGAAGACGAGAAAAAATTAAGTCGAAAAATCTACACTATAATAGTAAAAAATAAGGTTAAAAAAATAAAAAAACAGTATCCAGAGAAAACTGCAAAACTTGAAGCTATATTAAAAAAATCTAGTGAATATGAAAAAAAGAAAGAATACGATATAGATAAGATTTCGTCTTACTCAGGAGAATTGATGAGTGAGTTATTTTTATATAAAGAAGATGAGTGGAAGCAAACCCTGTCAAGAATGGGATTTTTCCTTGGTAAATATATATACATCATAGATGCATATGAAGATATTGAAAAGGATTTAAAAAAGGGGAATTACAATCCTTTTTCAGAAATATATCAAAATGAAGATTTTGATGATTTTGTAAATCAGATATTGACTATGATGATTTCAGAATGTGCGAGGGAATTTGAAGAGCTTCCTATTATTGAAGATGTAGATATTTTGAGAAATATATTATATTCGGGAGTATGGGCAAAATTCCAATCAATTAGAAATAAGAGAAAACAAGTGGAGGAAAAAACAGATGACTGATCCTTATCAGGTCTTGGGTGTATCTAGGGATGCCTCAAAAGAAGAAATAAAAAAAGCATATAGAAAATTAAGTAAAAAATATCATCCAGATGCTAATATAAATAATCCAAACAAAGAACAATATGAAGAAAAATTTAAAGAAATTCAACAAGCCTACCAAACAGTAATGAAGATGAAAAATGGTGGCTCAAATACATCTGGAGGATATGGATATGGAAATTCTTCAAGTCCAGGTGGTTATAGAAATAGCAACTATGGCGGATACACAGATAACGCTGGAGGTTATGGCAATCAACAAGATTTTGGTGACTTTGAAGACTTTTTCAGAGCATTTGGATTTGATACAGGAAGACAAGAACAAGGCGGATATAATCCGAACTTCAACCAAGAAGAAGATGTGCATTTAAGAGCAGCACTTAATTATTTTAATAATGGATATTACAATGAAGCTCGAAATGTACTTGATAATATAGAAAATAGAACATCTAAATGGTACTACTACAGTGCCAATGTTAATTATAAATTAGGCAATAATATAAAAGCACTTGAAGAAGCAAAAATAGCTCTTAATATGGAGCCAAATAATATTCAATATAGAAGATTAGTAGATGTACTTGAAGGTAGAGGAAATTGGTACAATCAACAACAAAGGACATATGGATATTCGACTGGGGGATTAGATGATTATTGTTGCAAGCTTTGTATGTTAAACCTTGCGTGCAATATTTGTTGTAATGGTATGGTATGTTGCTGATAATTAGAAAGGTAGGAGGCAGTTAAGGTGAGCAAAATAATTGGGATTGATTTAGGAACAACAAATTCATGTGTAGCAGTTATGGAAGGTGGTTCTCCAACAATTATAGCTAATGCAGAAGGTTTTAGAACTACACCATCAGTAGTTGCTTTTTCAAAAAATAGGGAAAGATTAGTTGGTGATACAGCTAAGAGACAAAGTATCACAAATACAGATAGAACTATTTCATCTATAAAACGCCATATAGGAACTAACTATAGCGTAAAAATAGATGGCAAAAAATATACTCCAGAAGAAATCTCTGCAATGATTCTGATGAAGTTAAAAAAAGATGCAGAAAGCTATTTGGGAGAGCCTGTTACAGAAGCTGTAATAACAGTACCTGCATATTTTAATGATTCGCAAAGAAAAGCTACTAGTGATGCTGGAAAAATAGCAGGCCTAGAAGTAAAACGTATAATAAATGAGCCGACTTCTGCAGCACTTTCATATGGACTAGATAACGAATCATCACAAAAGATAATGGTATATGATTTAGGTGGAGGAACTTTTGATGTATCTATAATTGAAATAGGAGATGGAGTTATCGAAGTTCTTGCGACTTGTGGAGATAATCATCTTGGGGGAGATGACTTTGACAAGCAAGTATCTGATTATCTAATATCAGAATTTAAGAAAAATGAAGGAATTGACTTAACTAAAGATATTGTAGCAGTTCAAAGGGTTAGAGAAGAAGCTGAAAAAGCAAAAAAAGAACTTTCAACAGCTATGACAACTAATATAAATCTGCCATTTATAGCAGTTGGAAAAGACGGACCAAAACATATGGATATAACACTTACTAGGGCTAAATTTGACGAGCTTACTTATGATTTAGTTGAAAGAACTGTTATACCTGTGAAAAATGCCCTAAATGATGCTGGTGTATCGACAAGTGAAATTAGCAAGGTATTATTAGTTGGAGGTTCAACAAGAATTAAAGCTGTCCAAGAAAAAGTAAAACAAATAACAGGAAGAGAGCCTAGTAAAAACTTAAATCCAGATGAGTGTGTTGCATTAGGTGCCGCTATCCAAGGTGGAAAATTATCAGGAGACCCAAGTTTAAATGAGGTTTTACTGCTTGATGTAACTCCATTATCTCTTTCAATTGAGACTATGGGAGGAGTATCGACAAGACTTATAGAAAGAAACTCTACTATTCCTACAAAATACAGTCAAATATTTACTACAGCAGCAAATTTCCAAACATCTGTAGATATAAAAGTATTACAAGGTGAGAGAAAATTTGCTAAAGACAACAAAATGATCGGCGAATTTAAATTAAAAGGAATAAAGAGAGCTATGAGGGGTATTCCTCAAATTGAAGTTACTTTTGAAATAGATGCAAATGGAATACTAAATGTATCAGCTAAAGACCTTAAAACAGGAAACAGCCAAAGTATAACAATAACGGCAAGTTCAAACTTATCAGACGAAGATATAGAAAAAGCAATAAGAGATGCACAATCTTATGAATCAGAAGATAATAAAAAGAAAGAATACATTGATATAATAAATGATGCTGAGTCACTTGTTTATAAAGTAGAGCAAGGTCTTGATACTTCAAAATCTGGTTTAGACAGAAGTAAAAAGTCTGAAATAAAAGGCAATTTAAGAAATCTAAAAAGATTAGTTAGAAAAGCAAAACCAGATAAAATCAACAATACAAAGATAAGTGAAATTAGACAAGTAAAAGACGATTTAGAAAATAGTGCAAGAGAGATTATATAACAAAATATATATTTAGATTTAATATATCAACTATAAATTAATTTAAATACGAATAATAGATGAAATGAATATTTTAAAAATCAAAATAAAATGTCGAAAAATCTATTGACAATTATCTTATACTCATATATTATTAATAGCATAACAAGTGAACAAACTCTTATCAAGAGTGGTGGAGGGACTGGCCCTGTGAAACCCGGCAACCAATATTTAAAATATATGGTGCTAAATCCTGCAACTTTTAAGTTGAAAGATGAGTATAAGCTGATTACAATTGCCTAAGTTTATACTTAGGCTTTTTTTATACTTAAAATGATTAAACTTAAAATAAAAATATATAAATATTATCAAATAATGAAAAAGATATAAGTTTACGTTGATATAAAAATTTTATAAAATATATAAAATCACTATAATAAAATAATAATTTTATATATTTAAGGAAAGGAAGAAACTTAATGATAAAGATAAAAAATCTTAATAAATATTATGGAGATGTACAAATCCTAAAAAATGTAGATGTGGAAATTTCAAAAGGTGAAATTTTTGGAATTATCGGACATAGTGGTGCTGGTAAATCAACATTACTAAGATGTATAAATGGACTTGAAGATTATAGAGATGGAAGTCTTACAGTAGAAGGACAAGAAGTAAAAGATTTAACCGAAAAAGAAATAAGGGAACTTAGAAAAAACTTAGGAATGATATTCCAACATTTCTCACTATTAGAGAGAAAAACAGTATTTGAAAATGTTGCATTACCTCTAGAATGTTTTAAATATTCAAAAGCAGAAATTGAAAAAAGGGTTATGAATTTACTTGAATTAGTAGGACTAGCAGATAAAAGAGATGCGAAACCTAGAAACCTAAGTGGTGGTCAAAAACAAAGGGTTGCAATAGCAAGAGCATTAGCGCTTGAACCAAAAGTTTTACTTTGTGATGAAGCAACTTCAGCATTAGACCCAAATACAACAAAATCAATATTAGCTTTATTACAAGATATAAATGAAAAACTAAACATAACAATAATCCTTGTAACTCACCAAATGGAAGTTGTAAAACAAATTTGTACAAAGGTTGCAGTTATGGAAGGCGGTAAAGTTCTAGAAATAGAAGATACTGAAGATTTATTCTTAAATAATACAGAAGGATTAAAAGCATTAATAGGAGATGAACAAATAGTTCTTCCAGAAGGAACAAATATAAAAATAATATTCCCTAAAGAAATTGCAAACCAAAATATAATAACAAATATGGCGAGAACATTAGATTTCGATTTTAATATAAGTTATGGAAAACTAGAAAAATTCAGAGAAGATGTCCTTGGATCTTTAATAATAACAGTAAAAGACCACTATGCAAATGCAGTTAAGAGATATCTTGATGAGAAAAATATTAAATGGGAGGAGATAAAAAATGACAACTAAAACGACATTATATCAGTATTTAACTGACATACTGGGAGAAGCATTTTTACAAACAATGTATATGATAATTGTACCGACTATAATCGCTACAATTTTAGGATTTATATTAGCAATAATATTAGTACTTACTAAACCAAAAGGATTAAAACCAAATAAATATGTATATTCAGTAGTAGGATTTGTGGTAAACATAGTTAGAAGTTTCCCATTCATCATATTATTAGTAGCTTTAATACCATTTACTAGATTCTTAATCGGAACAAGTATAGGTGAGACAGCAGCAATAGTTCCAATAACTATAGGTGCAGCACCATTTATAGCGAGAATAATTGAAAGCGCATTAAATGAAGTTGATGAAGGATTAATAGAAGCAGCAAAATCTTTTGGAGCAACAAAAACACAAATAATATTTAAAGTTATGATAAAAGAAGCAATGCCTTCTATAGTATCAGGAATTACACTTTCAATAATATCAATATTAGGATATACAGCAATGGCAGGTACTGTTGGTGCTGGTGGTCTTGGTAAGGTAGCATTAGTATACGGACACCAAAGATTCGATACAGCAGTTATGGTATACGTTGTAATCACATTAATCATAATAGTACAAGCTATACAAATGCTAGGTGACTATGTATATAAAAAATTAAAATAACAAATATTAAAAGTAAAAAATAGAAAAATGAAACTTAAAAACAATAAAAAATTAATAAAAATAAATAAAGTTAAGGGAAAACAGGAGGAGTAAAAATGAAACTAAAAAAATTAGCAAAAGTATTATTAGTATCAACATTAGCAGTAGGTTTATTAACAGGTTGTTCATCAGGTAAAAATGATGAAAAAACTATAGTAGTGGGTGCATCTTCAACACCACATGCAGAAATATTAGAGGCAGCAAAACCTATATTAGAAAAAGATGGATATACTTTAAAAGTAAAAGAGTATGATGATTATGTATTACCAAATCAAGCATTAGCAGATGGATCACTAGATGCTAACTATTTCCAACACGTACCATACTTAGAGGAAACAGTTAAACAAAAAGGATATGATTTAACATACTGTGCAAAAGTTCATATAGAACCAATGGGAATATACTCAAATAAAGTTAAAAAATTAGATGAAGTTAAAGATGGAGACAAAGTAGCAGTTCCAAATGACTCAACTAATGAAGCTAGAGCACTTAAATTATTAGCAAAACAAGGTTTAATAGAAGTTAAAGACGGTGAATTAATAACTGTAAAAGATATAACTAAAAACCCTAAAAACTTAGAGTTTGTTGAAGTTGATGCAGCACAAGTACCTTCTACATTAGATGACGTTGCAATAGCTGTTATAAACACTAACTATGCATTAAACGTAGGATTAAACCCAACTAAAGATGCATTAGCAATAGAATCAAGTGAGTCTCCATATGCAAATATAGTTGCTATAAGAACAGAAGATAAAGACAGCGAAAAAACAAAAGCATTAACAAAAGCATTAAACAGTGATGATGTTAAGAAATTTATAGAAGAAAAATATAATGGAAGTATAGTTCCAGCATTTTAATATAATTTAATTAAAAAGATGTTGAAAACAAATTGATTTTCAACATCTTTTTTAATTTACAACTTATTATCTAAAGTGATGGACAAAGTCGTTGGTGACATGAGCGAAGCAAATTTTAAGCAACGGACAAAGTCGTTGGCGATATGAGCGAAGCGAATTTTTTTTATGTCTCCTTATTACACGAAAAAGTATATTTGTATAAAATATGGTTATGTATGCTTCTTATTCAAATATAAGTAATTAATGTAATACATTGATACAAATGTTTTTTTATTCCAACAAAATATTTAAATATGGAATATACAAGGTATATATAATTAAGTAAATATACTATAGTATAAGTTTTTTATAGAAGTAAGGAGAATTTAATGTATTTAATTTTATCAATAACAGCCTTATTAATAAGTTTTTTAGCATATAAAATTAATAATAAGAATGTAAAATTATTGATTATAGTTGATATAATTATATCGACTATATATATTTTATGGAGAGGAACTGTAATTCCAACAAATCTTGGAATAGTCAGTTTTATCTTAGGTTTAATATTGTTTGTTTGTGAGTTCATTGGATTTATGAATTTTATGAATTTTCAATTTATTTTCTTTGGAAAATATAAAATTATAAGAAAAGATTTAAGTGTATATAATTTAGATGAAGCTCCACTTGTGGATGTTTTAATTTGTACATATAATGAATCGCTTCAATTACTTGAAAAGACAATAATTGCAAGTACTCAAATGGCATACCCTAAAAATAAATTTAAAGTTTATGTATGTGATGATGGAAGAAGAGATGAATTAAAAGCACTATGTAAAAAATATGGTGTGAATTATATTACACGAGAAGACAACAAAGGTGCTAAAGCTGGAAATATAAATAATGCGCTAAAATATATAAAAGGCGATTTATTTCTAGTATTAGATGCAGATATGATTCCTAAAAAGGAATTTTTACAGAAAACAATTGGATATTTTGAAGATGAAAATTTAGCTTTTGTACAGACACCTCAATGTTATTACAATAAAGATATGTATCAATCTAACTTAAAAAAATATATTCCAAATGAGCAGGATTTCTTTATGAGAGACGTTCAAGAAGCAAGAGCATACAGAGGTGCAGTATTACATGTAGGTACAAATGCAGTTTTTAGACGTAAATTTATAGATGAAATAGGTGGATATCCAACATGTTCAATAACAGAAGATATGGCTGTAGGAATGTTGCTTCAGGCAAAGGGATATGATTCTATTTTTATAAATAAAGTCTTAGTTTTAGGACTTAGTGCATCTACCTTTGGAGAATTAGTAAAACAAAGAGACCGTTGGTGTAGAGGAAATATCCAAGTATTTAAACATTATAATCCGTTTATACTAAAAGGTCTTACACCAGCGCAGAGGATTTGTTATGTAGATGGAGTGCTATATTGGTTCTCAAATCTAATTAAGATGTTTTATATAATAGTACCGATTTTATTCTTATCTACAGGAATTCATTTTGTAGAATCTGGTTTTGCAGAATTATTAAATATGACAATACCATATATATTAGTTCAAATATTTATTTTCAGAATATTATCACCAAAATCGAGAAGGTATATGTGGACACATTATTATGAAATGGCAATGGCTCCACACTTAAGTTTATCAATAATAAAAGAAATGTTTGGCTTTGAAGTTAACTTTAATGTTACATCTAAAGATATAGAAATTGATAGAGGGTATTATGAATATGATGTAGTAAAACCTCATTTATTAATTTTAATATTAGGGCTTTTATCACTTTTTATAGGATTAAAATTAGTTGAAAAAGGCTATATTATAAAATATGCATATTATCTAAATGCATTTTTAAATATATTTAATTTGATTGGAATAATGAGATCTTTGAGAGTAGCTTATCAAGTTAAAGTAAGTGAAGACGAAGATAGGGCGAGCATTGATGAAAAGATGGAATCTAATTGTATATTATTAGACCATGAAGAAAAACATCTATCTAATATAGATGTTGTAATAGATAGTATATCTAGTAAAAAAATATGGATAGAGACATCTCAAAATTTAGAGATTGGGTCAAAGGTCCTTATAAAATTAAGAAAATCATATGTAAAATGTGAGGTATTAGATAAACACAGAAATAACCTAGAATTAAAACTTTTATCTCTAACTAAAGAGCAGATGGAGGAAGTAATAGAAATCTATATACAGTATTTAACTCCATATCACGAGATAGACAAGAAACAAATATTTATAGAAGATAAGAAAAAAACATTTGATAATAAATCAAAAGTAATAAAAATAGCATAGAACTACATAAAAAATATAAAAAGAGTATCTAAAGATGATTAATAAATTATTTATAGATACTCTTTTTTACTTAAAAATAACATAGTTTACAGAAAAATAAGATACAACATATTTTTAGAATGTTACTATAATATTAAGAGCTATTTTTAATATAAGAAAATATATATTTATTACTATATTTATAAAAGTTTTGATATTATATTATATATAGATAAAACATAAAAATCAGCAGGACATTATGATTTATATAAAATAAGGAGGGCTTTATGAAAAAAATATTAATTATAGATGATGAGATACATATAGTAGAATTATTGAGATTTAACCTTGAAAATAACGGGTATAAAGTAGATTATTCATATGATGGATTTGATGGATATTTAAAGACAAAAGAATTTCAACCTGACTTAATACTTTTAGATTGGATGCTTCCAAATATAAGTGGGATAGACCTTTTAAAAAAAATAAGATCTGATGAAAGTTTGGAGCAGATACCGGTGATAATGCTAACTGCTAAAAATATGGAAGAAGACAAACTAGAAGGCTTACAAGATGGAGCTGATGACTATATCACAAAACCATTTAGTGTAAAGGAAGTATTAGCGAGAATAACATCTGTACTTAGAAGATATAAATATACTTCAAATGAAAAAGTCGAAGTCTTAAAAGCTGATGATATTCAAGTAAATGTAAATAAACATATAGTAACTAAAAATGGGACAGAAATAGAATTAACATTAAAAGAATTTCAGATATTAAAACTACTTATCGAAAATAGAGGAAATGTATTAACAAGGACTTTCTTACTAGATAAGATATGGGGATATGATTATTATGGAGAGACAAGAACATTAGATGTTCATATTAGACACCTTAGAAAGAAAATTGGTGATGATGATGCAAAATATATAGAGACTATAAGAGGTGTCGGATATAAAATTAAATAAGTTTGAGGTGAAAGAAGATGAATGAGACGGGGTTTTTAAATGGTATATATATTTTTATAATGCTGATTTTATTAATCATTACAATACTTTTAATTAGGTACACATTGAGTCTTCGAACTTATTTAAAGGAGTTTATGAAAGTATCGAGAGATATAAGTAATAAACAATTTGATAGTAAGGTTAGGGGACAGATGTCTGGAGAGATAGGTGAATTCGCTAAAAACTTTAACTATATGATAGACACAATAAACTTTACAATTAGAGATATAACAGATAAAAATACACAGTTAAAGTCAATTATGCAAAGTGTATCTCATGGAATTTTAGCTATTGATACTAGAGGGAAAATACTTTTAATCAATGACTTGGCAAAGAAAATGGTTGAAGGCGATTCATATGTAACTGCTGAAGGTAAAAATATAAGACAATTTATAAAAAATGAATTGATTTTAGAAAGTGTTTTGCATAATATGTGTAGCGAGCATAGTACTATAATACAAAAAAACATTAAAAATGATATAATATATAAAATTAAGATAGACCCAGTACATTTTGAAGATACAGACGCAGTAATTGGTTTTATTATAAATATTGAAAATATAACAGAATATGCAAAATTAGAAAATATGAGAAAAGAATTTGTAGCAAATGTAAGTCATGAATTAAAAACTCCTATAACATCAATACAAGGATTTATAGAGACTTTAAAAATGACGGACAACTTAGATGAAGATACTAAAAATAGATTCTTAACTATAATAGAAAATGAAGCTACTAGATTGACTAGATTAATAGATGATATCTTATTATTATCAACTATTGAAAATAAAACAAAGAAAAAAGTAGAGAAAGTAGATCTATTTGAAGTTTTTGAAGAAGTACATGAAGTTATAAATTATATCGCAAAGAAAAAGAATATAAAAGTAAAATATGACTTTGAAAATAAAGATATAGATTTATGGGAATACTCAGGTTATATTAGACAAATACTTTTAAACATAATATCAAATGCTATAAAATATACTGGCGAAAATGGAGAAGTCAGTATAAAACAATATATAAAATCAGAAAAAGTATTTATAGAAGTTAAAGATAATGGGATAGGAATACCAGAAGAAGATATAGAAAGAATATTTGAGAGATTTTATAGAGTAGATAAAGCTAGAAGTAGAAGTGTTGGTGGAACAGGGCTAGGCCTTGCAATAACAAAACATATGGTAAAAGCATTAAACGGAAACATAAGAGTAGAAAGTGAACTTGGTGTTGGAAGTAAATTTATAATAGAACTCCCATTTAATCAAGAGTTTGCACAAAAAGCTAGTTAGAATAAAAAAAGACGACTATTTGGTCGTCTTTTTTTAATTCTGTATTTTTAATTTGCTAACGTTATCTTAACATACTTAACTTTATAATAACTTACAATTAATAAAGGCTTAAGACGGTATCTATACTATATAAAGTGTAAAGATAAAAAGAAGATAAATAAAAAATAAAAAAATATCTAATTATTATCTTTATAAAGTTAAAAGCGAAAATAAGTAGTATTAAAAATTTTACATAATGTATTGGAGGAATAAAAATGTTTAACAAAAAAAGATTAATCGCACTTTTAACAGGAACTTTATTAGTAGGATCATTAGTATCAGGGTGTGGCTCAGCAGGAGCTAATTCAACTTCAGGTTCAAGATCAAGCAAAATCACAGTATCAGGCTCAACTTCAGTAGGACCAACAATGGAAATATTAGCAGAAGATTATCAAAAAGAAAATGACACAACTACAATAGAAGTTCAACAAGTAGGTTCATCAGCAGGAATAACAAATACAATCGACGGAACTTCACAAATAGGAATGTCTTCAAGAGATTTAAAAGATGAAGAAAAATCAGAACTAAAAGAATACCAAATAGCAATAGACGGTATAGCAGTTATAACAAACTCAGCAAATAAAGTAAAAGATTTAACATTACAACAAGTAAAAGATATATATACAGGAAAAATAACTAACTGGAAAGAAGTTGGTGGAGCTGACGCAGAAATAGTAGTTGTTTCAAGAGAAGATGGTTCAGGTACTAGAGATGGTTTCCAAGAAATTGTTGGATTTGAATCAAAAGATTTAACTTCAAATGCACAAATATCTGATGGATCAGGAAATATAAAAACAACTGTACAAGGAAATGAAAATGCAATAGGATATATATCATTTGGATATTTAGATGACTCTATAAATGCAGTTAAAATAGGTGGTGTAGAACCAAAAGAAGAAAATGTTTATAACGATAAATATCCAATATCAAGACCTTTCTTATTAGTTACTAAAGGTGAAGCAAGTGGAGATGCAAAATCTTTTATAGATTATGTATTAAGTGATGCAGGTCAAAAAACTATAGAAAAACAAGGATTTATGAGTGTTAACCAAAAATAGATAAAGATATCATAGATATTCAAGAAAGTTTTAGCTGGGCTGTTTCATTGAGATAGCCTAGCATTTTAAAAAGGAGGAACTTAGATTGGAAAAGACAGAATCAATTAATGTAAAAGAAAGTAGTTCATCTAATAAAAATAAAAGCAAATATGTACTTGAATTTATAACAGAAAAAATATTTATGATAAGTGCCCTTATGGCAGTAGTAAGCTTGCTACTTATAATAGGATTTGTGTTTTATAAAGGCTTAATTCCATTTGTATCAGAAGGATATTCATTTATAGATTTTATATTTGGAACAGAGTGGTTACCAAGCTCTAAACAATTTGGAATAGGTTCTATGATAGTTACATCAATGGTGGCGACAATAGGTGCTTTAATAATTGGAGTTCCAATAGGTATATTATCAGCAATATTTATAGCTGAGATATGTCCAAAGAAATATGCAAAGATAATTTCAACAGCAGTAGAACTTTTAGCAGGTATACCATCAGTACTTTACGGTATATTTGGTCTAGCAGTAATCGTACCAGCAATACAAACAGTATTAAACCTTCCAAAAGGTCAAAGTCTATTAGCAGTAATTATAGTTTTAGCGATAATGATGCTTCCAACAATAATATCATTATCAGAAACATCTATTAGGGCAGTACCAAAATCATACAAAGAAGGATCTTTAGCTTTAGGTGCATCAAAAATAGAAACTATATTTAAGGTTACAGTCCCAGCTGCAAAATCAGGAATATTAGCTGGAGTAATTTTAGGAATAGGTAGAGCATTAGGTGAAACAATGGCAGTAATTTTAGTTGCAGGAAATTCAACAGCAATGCCGACATCACTACTTGATAGTGCAAGACCACTTACAACAAATATAGCCCTTGAAATGGGTTATGCAGCAGGAACACATCAAAATATGTTATTTGCAACAGGTGTTGTATTATTCATATTTATAATAATCATAAATTTAGTTTTGACTAAATTAACTTCTAAAGGAGTTGATAGATAATGGAAAATAATTTGAAATCTAGAAAAACAAAAGATAGACTATTGATTTCACTAGTGTATTTATCAGCAATTATAACAGTAGGTCTATTACTAGTGATAGTAGGTTTTATATTTATAAAGGGGATAGGAAAAATAAATCTTAGTTTTTTATTTGCTGATTACTCAGCTAGTGGAAATGGCGGAATTTTACCAATGATTATAACAACAGTATATATGGTTTTAGTTGCAATATTAGTAGCTACACCAATTGGAATATTAGCAGCAGTTTATTTACAAGAATATGCTAAACAAGGCAAAGTCGTAAGAGTAATAAGATTTGCAACAGAATGTTTAGCAGGAATACCATCAATAGTATATGGATTATTTGGTGGGATATTCTTTGTAGTAGCACTAAAACTTCAATATTCCATATTATCAGGTGGTTTAACTGTAGCAATTATCATACTTCCAACAATAATCCGTTCAACAGAAGAAGCTCTAAAAACAGTACCAAGTACTTATAGAGAAGCGTCACTAGGTCTTGGAGCTACAAAGTTTCAAACACTTTATAAAGTTATATTGCCAAGTGCAATACCTGGAATACTTTCAGGGGTTATTTTATCAATAGGGCGTGTAATTGGAGAATCAGCAGCTATTTTATTAACAGCAGGAACAGTAGCGAAAATGCCGCTTACTGTATTTGATAGTGCGAGAACACTTACAGTTCATGCGTATTTATTGACTAAGGAAACTGGAGATATCCAAACAGCATGTGGTGTTGGTATAGTTTTAATTGTAATAGTATTTGGATTAAATACTATAGCAAAATTAGTAGCTAAAAGGTTAAACAAAGCAAATTATTAAATTAATTGAGATTGAGAGAAGAATTTAAACTAAATATTTTTATATAGATTAGTAATTAAGATTTTTTAAATAAGGAGATTGGTAATATGGATTCAGAAAATAGAACTAAGATAAGAGTTAACGATTTAGATTTATATTATGGCGAAAAACAAGCGTTAAAAGATATTAATATGGAGATAAAAGAAAACGAAGTAACAGCATTAATAGGACCTTCTGGATGTGGAAAATCAACATTTTTAAGATGTTTAAATAGAATGAATGATTTAATTGATAGTGTAAAAATAAACGGAAAAATCTATCTTGAAGACGAGGAAATACTTACAACTAATGATGTTATAAATCTTAGAACAAGAGTAGGAATGGTATTTCAAAAGGCTAATTTATTTCCAATGAGTATATATGATAATGTTGCTTATGGTCCAAAAAATCAAGGAATAAAAGACAAAAAACAATTAGATAAAATAGTTGAGGAAAGCCTAAGAGGGGCTGCAATTTGGGATGAGGTAAAAGATAGATTAAAATCGCCAGCCCTAGGTTTATCAGGAGGGCAACAACAACGTGTATGTATAGCGAGAACTATAGCTATGAAACCTGATGTTATATTGATGGATGAACCGACATCAGCTCTAGATCCAATTTCAACATCAAAAGTAGAAGATTTAATGGCTACATTAAAAAGTAAATACACTATAGTAATTGTAACTCATAATATGCAACAAGCAGCTCGTATATCTGACAAAACAGGATTCTTCTTAAATGGGGAATTAATAGAATTTAACAATACTAAAGATATATTTACAGTTCCTCATGATAAAAGAACAGAGGACTATATAACAGGAAGATTTGGTTAGAATTTAATAAATCGAAATTAAATATAAAAAACTATGTTATGGGGAGAGAAAAATGGCGAGTACAAATTTAGAAATGAGTATAAATACATTAAAAGAATATATAATTAGAATGATGGATAAATGTGAAAAAGCTATTGATTTATCTATTAAAAGTATGCTTACAAAAGACATAGAATTAGCTAAAAAAGTTATTGATGATGATGACGATATAGATATATTAAGAGAATATATAAGAGATAGAAGTATAGAATTAATGGCATTAAAACAACCTATGGCAAGAGATTTAAGAGAAATATACGCTTTAGCCGATATATCAGCAGAATTAGAGAGAATAGGTGATTATGCTGAAAATATAGCATCAGAAGTTGTATCAATTGCTGGAGAAGATTATATAAAAGAATTAATCGATATACCTAAAATGGCACAATATTGCTTGGATATGATAGAAGGTATAAAATCAGCTTTTTTAAATCAAGATGCTGACTTATCTTATAAAGTAGCGCTTATGGATAAAGAAATAGATATACTTTATTATAAAGTAAGAGAAGATTGTCTAAAAGTTATGCATGAAAATCCAGAAAAGAATATAACTCAAGGAGTTAAGCTTGTATTTACAGCTAGATATTTAGAGAGAATAGGAGATCATATTACTAATATATGCGAAAAAATAATATATGCAAGAAATGGTAAAATGATTGAAATTGGATAGCGATAGGTATTATAATTAAGGTATGAGTAGTATATTACAGTTAAATATTGTATATACGATTATATTCTTTTAACCAACAAAATATATATGTAAACAGGTTGCCGATATACATTTAAGTGTATCGGCAATTCTGTGTTTTAATATAAAAAATATATTGTCGAATTAATGCGATAAATTGAATAAAATATTAATTCAAAATAAAGGTTTAGTTAAGTTTTCTAGATTAATATATAATCAAAAAATAAAAAAAGGAGAATTAATATGGAAAACGTTTTTAAAAAAAGCACGACAGTATTATTAGCGTTGACATTTATATTGGCTATAAGCAATTTAAATGGAGTTAATACCTCATTTGCAGATACAGATGATAATACAACACAAACAACAACTGAGCAAAGTAATAGTGATGACTCAACAACATCAGATGATTCAGCTACAGATGATTCAACTACAACTGAAGAATCTACACAAGACTCAGAAAAAGATGAAAACACCCTTACAACAAAAGATGGATTTAAGTACATATTAGAAGAAGATGAAGTTACGATTAAGGGCTATGAAGGTAAAGAAAGTGATTTAGAAATACCAAGTGAAATAGATGGTCATAAAGTAACTAAAATCGGAGAAAATGCATTCGACGGTAATGAAGAAATAATAAATGTAACAATACCAGATAGTGTAAAAACTATAGATTTATATGCATTTTATAACTGTACTTCACTTGAAACAGTAAGCATACCAGAAAGTGTTACAAGCATAGGTGAAGGAGCATTTGCAAATTGTACAGCTCTTAATACGATAAATCTTCCGAGTAAGATAAAAACAATAAGTTATGGATTATTTGCAAGTTGTAGCAATTTAACTAAAATTGAAATACCAAGCAAAGTAACATCAATAGATGGATATGCATTTTATGCTTGTACATCTCTAAAAGATGTAAATATACCAGAGGGAGTTACAAGTATAGGAGAGGCAGCATTTTACTACTGTGTTGGATTAGAAAATCTAGAATTATCAAAGAATGTCACAGAAATAGGCGATTATGCATTTGAAAATTGTACAAACTTAACTATAACAGGATACAATAATACTAAAGTTAAGACTTATGCAACTGAAAATAGTATTCCTTTTAAGACTATTTATACAGCATGGGATTATATAAAAATAATTTTGGGGCTTGCTTTAACAGCAGGAATAATATTCTTAATATATAAATTAAGAGCAATAATAAAAAATAAAAGATATTTAAAAAATAATATAGTATTTGATGAACCAGTTGTAATACTAGACAATCAAGATTGTAAAATTGAGATAAAAGGTAAATCTAATAAAAAAATAATTGATGGAAAAGAAATAAATGCTAAGAAAAATTCTTCAGTAGCAGACTTTGTAGGATATGTTTATGAAATAGAAAATAAATCAAAATCACCAATACAAGTATCTACTAAATATATAACTATTGGAGAATATACTGACAAATTTAATTTAAATGAAGAAATTCCAGCAGGTAAAAAGGCAAAAGGATTTACTTATTGCAAAAAAATAAACTCATTAGATGAGCTTAAAGAAGTTAGTGGAATAGTTGTTATTTCTAAAAATAATGACGATATAAATGAAACAAAAGAATATAACTTCAATATAGACTAAGACTTACTTCAAAAACACATTATATCAATATAACTTTATAAAATAAAACTAAAATTTAATCAACATACTAAAAGGTGGATAAATACTTTTGTGAGAGTTTATCCACCTTTTTATAATATATAATTATTTAGCTATATTTAAACTTGAAAAAACCCTCTTACATACTGTTTCACCTATTATGTAAGCTAAAATTAGTTTTAATAT
This sequence comes from uncultured Intestinibacter sp., assembly GCF_902468165.1. Lineage (NCBI taxonomy): Bacteria > Bacillati > Bacillota > Clostridia > Peptostreptococcales > Peptostreptococcaceae > Intestinibacter > uncultured Intestinibacter sp. Next base: position 1,609 of record NZ_CABQXJ010000031.1, on the reverse strand, counting down.
ATCGACTGCGATAAATGGAACTACACAGTAAATTAAACTTTGTAGTATTGTATTTCCTGTAATAAATGAGAACATAATAGTACCTAGAGTATAAACTATCGCTAAACCTAAAATCATACTTATAGAAGTTATAAAATTTGAATTGAATTTTTCTTTAGCATAACCTATAATAAATGCCATTAGAGGATACCCTAATAGAAATCCACCTGTTGGTCCAAATAAAACACTTATACCCCCTGCAAAGTTAGCGAATACTGGTATTCCTATTGCACCTAATATTAAGTAAATTAAAGTAGATATAAATCCACATTTAGATCCTAAAATCAGTCCAGTTATAGCAATACCGAATATTTGTAGTGTAAATGGAACAGTGGTAAATGGAAGTGGAATAGATATTTGAGCTAATATAGATATTAATGCTGCAAATAATCCGCATAAAATAATTTGTCTTGTTGAAAGTTTCATAAAATTATCCCCCTTTAAAATCTACATAAAAATGTCTTTCATAAAAGAATTTTCTGTAGTATATTACCTAAAATCTATTAATTTAAAATTAATGTCAACTTCAAAAATAGATAGGTTAACATTAATTTAGCACTGTGATAAAAAAATTTCAATAAAATATTGGAAAAAATTAATAAAAATATTTCAGCGCCCTTTTGAAAAATACATTGTGATATACTTAAATAGAGAAAAGTAATATTGGAGGGATAATGTGTATGGATGTTGCGCATAAAAAACATATGTCAGAATCGTTTAGATTGGCAGCGTTATTAGCTTTAGTTGGAGGTTTTTTAGATGCATATACTTACATATGTAGAGGAGAAGTTTTCGCAAATGCTCAAACAGGAAATATAGTATTAGTAGGGTTAGCTCTATCAAAATACAATTTTAAAGGAATCATATATCATTTTGTACCTGTTATAGCATTTATGCTAGGTGTAATACTAACAGAAATTATAAAAAGAAGAATAAAGCCTAGACGGACTTATATCCACTGGAGACAAATTGTAATAGGAGCAGAAATTATAGTACTTACTATAATGGCATTTATTCCAATGGGAAAATATGATGTTATAGTAAATATATCTATTTCATTTATTTGTGCAATGCAGGTTGAAGCATTCAGAAAGGTAAATGGAACAGCTCTAGCAACTACTATGTGTACTGGAAATTTAAGAACTGCTACAGAGCAGATATTTAAGTTAGTAGTAGAAAAAGACAAAAGTAAAATGCGAGTAAGTGCTCAAGCATATGGTGTAGTTATATTTTTTATTATAGGAGCATCTATGGGAGGTATTTTAACAAATATATATTGGGAAAAAGCAGTTTTAGTTGCTAGTGCAATTTTATTTGTCGTATTCATATTTATGTTTAGAAATATAGAGAAGTATATTTTAAAAGAATTAGAGCAAGAAGATGAAGTTGAGGAAGAAGAAATAGATACTGAAATAGAAGAGTTAAAACATATGAAAAATTAATATATAACTTTATTAATGAAAACTTAATATTTAGGTAAGGTTAAGTTAATATTTTTATATTATATTTTAAATATAGAAATTTAGTTAGTTTAAGTAAAAATTTACTTGAAAATATAAGCTGGTACAAA
>NZ_CABQXJ010000030.1:0-31155 GCF_902468165.1 uncultured Intestinibacter sp. | reverse complement strand
ATATTTAAAATAAAAAAATACTAAATTAAGAAAATAAAGATGTTGTTATTTAAAAAATACATGAAAAATGTAAAATAGCAACATCTTTATTTATTTTTTAAGTAAAATTTCTACAGAATGAAAATGATTAGATATTAGATGATATAAAAATTATATATATAAAAATAATTATAAATTCTTTACAAAATAAAAAAATATACGCAATTTTCCCAAACAAAGATAAAGAAATAAGTTAAAAATATAAATTAAAGTAATTTTTTAGAGTAGATAAACAAAAAACACTAATTTTTGATTGACATTCCAACAACTGGAATGTTATATGCTTTTATTAAAGATAAGTACAATGATAATTCATTAAATGATTTTTAATAATACGAAGGAAAACGATTACAAGATATATTTAAGGGGGGATTTAGTTATGAAGAAATTAATGACAGGTAATGAGGCGATAGCACGTGGAGCTTATGAAGCTGGTGTTAAATATGCGTCTGCATATCCAGGAACTCCTAGTACAGAAATATTAGAAAATATAGCTTTATATAAAGATGATATAGTAGCTGAATGGGCTCCAAATGAAAAGGTAGCATTAGAATCAGCTGCAGGTGGAGCATTTGCAGGGGCAAGAACTTTAGCATCTATGAAACATGTTGGACTTAATGTGGCAGCAGACCCATTATTCACAGTTGCATATACTGGTATAAATGGAGGATTTGTAGTAATAACTGCGGACGAACCAGGTATGCATTCATCTCAAAACGAGCAAGACAATAGAAATTATGCAAAATCAGCAAAAGTACCACTATTAGAACCATCCACAAGCCAAGAGGCAAAAGATATGATGAAAATGGCTTATGAAATAAGTGAAAATTTCAATACTTTAGTAATAATGAGACTTACTACAAGACTTTGCCATTCAAAGGGCTTAGTTGAATGTGAAGATAGAAATGAAGTTGGTATAAAACCTTATGAAAAAGTAGTAAAAAGAGTAACAGTACCTGCTAATGCTAGATTATTAAGAGTAGATGTAGAAGAAAGAGAAAAGAAATTATATAAATTCTCAAATGAAACAGAAGTAAATTATATGGAAATAAATGAAGGAGCTAAAGTCGGCGTTATATCTTCAGGAATGTGTTTCAATTTTGCAAAAGAAGTCTTTAATAATAATGCATCTTATCTAAAATTAGGATTTACAAATCCAATGCCAGATGAAAAAATTAAAGAATTTGCTTCTAAAGTAGAAAAAATCTACATAGTAGAAGAAAATGATAAATTTATAGAAGAACATGTAAAATCATTAGGTGTAGATTGTATAGGAAAAGATATACTACCTGCATATGGTGAAATGACTCCTGATGTAATTAGAAAGAGCATATTTAAAGAAAACTTTAAACATGAAGATATAGATCCAGACTTAGTTATACCAAGACCTCCTACATTTTGTGCAGGATGTCCACATAGAGGTCTATTTTATGAATTAGGAAAGAGAAAAGACGTTGTAGTTGCTGGAGATATTGGATGTTATACTTTAGGATTTGCTTCACCATATAATGCGATGGACTTTGTTGTATGTATGGGGGCTAGTTTAAGTTCAGCTCATGGATGTCAAAAGGTACTTAATATGGTTGATGGAAATGAAAAAAGAGTAATAGGTGTACTTGGAGATTCAACTTTCTTCCACACAGGAATAAACAGCTTAATCGATGTTATATACAATAAGGGAAATTCAATTTCAATAATATTAGACAATAGAATAACAGGAATGACAGGACATCAAGAAAATCCAGGCTCAGGTTTTACACTACAAGGTGATGATACAACAGCAATAAATATTGAACAAGTAGTAAGAGCTTTAGGAATGAAAAATATAAGAGTCATAAATCCAAATAAATTAGATGAAGTAAGAGATGCACTAGATTGGGCAATTAGTTTAGACGAAGCGTCAGTTATTATAACTAGATGGCCATGTGCTCTTAAGAGATTTTCACAAGCAGATATAGACGAATTCGGAAAAGTATTTACAGATAAATGTGTTGTAGATGAAGAAAAATGTGTAGGATGTAAAAAATGCACAAAAACTGGATGTCCAGCAATATCAGTTAATAAAGAAACGAAAAAAGCTTTAATAGATAAAAACCAATGCTTAGGTTGTGAAGTTTGTTTACAAGTTTGTCCAAAAGACGCCATAGTAAAGGAGGAAAAATAAAATGACTAAAAGCATAATGTTAGTTGGTGTAGGTGGTCAAGGAACTATTTTAGCTAGTAAATTGTTGACAATAGGTCTAATGCAAGAAGGATACGATGTGAAAATGAGTGAAATACACGGTATGAGCCAAAGAGGAGGTTCAGTTTCATCTCAAATTAGATATTCAAAAGATAAAGTTTATTCTCCAGTTATTGAAATTGGTGGAGCAGATATGATAGTTTCATTTGAAAAAGTAGAAGCACTAAGATATTTAAAATATCTTAAAGAAGGTGGAACAATAGTAGCTAATAACTATAAGATGGAATCAGTAGCAACTATAACAGGTAGCGCTGAATATAAGGTAGAAGAAGTGGACGAAAAATTAAAAGAATTACATGCAAAAGTTATAAATGCAGCTGATAAAGCAGTTGAACTTGGAAATGAAAAAGTTATGAATATAATTTTACTAGGTACAGTTATAAAAGGTATGCACTTAGAAGAGATAGATTGGGAACAAATTATAAAAGACAATGTAAAAGAGAAGTTTATTGATATAAATATAAGAGCTTTACATGAAGGAATGGAATTAGTAAGTTAATTTATCTAATTTAAATAGATAATAAAAGTTAAATAGTTATATTTAAATAAAAATTTATTTAAGGTAAAGAGCTGTTATGAGAAAAGACTTATAATAGCTTTTTATCTATATAATTTTATCTATATAAAATGGGAGGAAGAGGTATGTCTTATAGAGTTTTAGTTATAAATCCAGGATCAACATCTACAAAGTTTGCTGTATATGAAGATGAAAAGCCAATACTAACAAAGTCAATAGAGCATGATGCAGCTGAAATATCTAAGTTTGATAATATATTAGATCAATATAAAATGAGAAAAGAACAGATACACAATGTATTAGATGAAAATAATATAGACTTAAAAAGTATAAATACGATAGTAGGAAGATGTGGAGGTCTTCCACCTGTAAAAAGTGGAGCATATAAGATAAATGATGAAATGATAGATAGACTTAGAAATAATCCAACTTTAGAACATGCATCAAATTTAGGAGCTGTTATATCTTATTCGCTTGCAAATGAAATTGGAGTAGATTCATATATATATGACCCAGTTTGTGTAGACGAATGTATTGATATAGCACGACCTTCAGGGCTAAATGGAATGGATAGACACTGTTTAACTCATGCCTTAAATACAAGAGCTATGGCTATTAAATATGCAAAAATGCATAATAAAGAATATAAAGATTTAAACCTTATAGTTGCACATTTAGGTGGTGGAATTAGTTTAAATGTACATGAAAAGGGACATATGATAGATTTTGTATCTGATGAAGAGGGACCTTTTTCACCTAGTCGTGCAGGAAGATTACCTGTAACTAGTTTGATAGACTTATGTTATAGCGGGAAATACTCTCATAAAGAGATGAAAAAAAGAGTTAGAGGAGAAGGTGGAATATATTCATATATGCACACTTTTGATGCTAGAGAAGTGGAATCCAAAATAAGCGATGGAGATGAAGATGCAAAATTAATATACGATGCAATGGCGCTACAAATAGCTAAGTCAATAGGAGAATTAGCAACTGTTGTAAATGGAGTTGTTGATGCTATAATTATAACAGGGGGAATAGCTTATTCTAAATATATGACAGAGAGTATTAAAAAAAGAGTTCAATTTATTGCTCCTGTTGAAATACTACCTGGAGAAAATGAATTAGAAGCCCTTGCATTTGGAGGACTTAGAGTTTTAAGGGGAGAAGAAGAAGCTAGAATTTATAAAGAAGAGTAATGTATAATTTTAGGGGCGTGTGATATATGAAAGAATTTTTTACTATTGGAGAAATTTCAAAATTATTTAATATAAATAGTAAGACACTTCGATATTACGATGAGATTGACTTATTTAAGCCGAGTTATGTAGATGAACATAATAAATATAGATATTATTCAATAGATCAATTTGAATGTCTAGAGACAATACAGTACTTAAAGGAATTAGGGCTTAGTTTAAGCAAAATAAAATATCATTTAAATACATTGAATTTGAGTAGTATAGTAGATTCTTTAGAATATCAAAATAAGATTATAGAAGAAAAAATAAATGAATTAAAACTAATTCAACAAAAAATAAATAAAAAGATATTTCAGATACAAGATGCGGTACAATTAGATTTTTTAGATCAGATAAGAGAAATTGACTTTGAACAAAGGTGTGTAATTGAATACAAAGAAAACATATCCTATAAAGGTGTTGAATTATTAGTTAGAAAATTAGCAAAGGTATCTGAATATAAGGTAAGCTTAACTTACGGAGATGTAGGGATATCGATTTCAAAGGATAACTTAAAAAATAAGATATATACCGAATATAATCGTGCATTTGTTATAGTTGAAGAAGGACAGTATGAAAAAAATATAGTAAAAGTATTTCCAAAATCGAAATATTTATCTATTAGATATAATGGATACCACAAAGATGCCCCAAAATATTATAAAAAGTTGGATGAATATATCATAAAAAATAATTATGAAATAATAGACGATTCAATAGAAATACAATTAGTAGATCCAAGTTTGATAACTTGTGAAAGTGAAATGGTATCAGAAATCCAAGTACCAGTAAGGAGTAGATTGTATGATTAAAAAATTAGATGAAATTTTGGATACTTTAAAGGGGAATGAAAAGGCAGTTTTATCAGTTGCAGCTGCACATGATGAAGAAGTATTACTTGCAATAAAAAGTGCAACTGAAATGGGAATAATAACACCTATATTAGTGGGGCATGAAGATGAAATAAGAAATATATCAAAAGAAATAAACTTTGATTTAAATGGAATAAAAATAATAAATAAAGAAACTATAGAAGAATGCGCAGAGGTAGCTGTAAAATTGGTTTCTTCCAAAGAAGCAGACTTTGTTATGAAAGGACTTTTAGATACATCTGTAATTTTAAAAGCAGTTTTAAATAAAGAATGGGGACTTAGAACAGACAGTTTGCTTAGTCATGTTATGATTTATGAAGTAGATTTTTATCATAAATTATTAGTAACAACTGATGGAGGTATGAATATTGCCCCTGATTATGAACAAAAAGTAAAAATATTAAAAAATGCGATAGAAGCTACAGAGCCATTGGGACTAAAAACTATAAAAGTGGCAGCTTTAGCAGCAAAAGAAAAGGTAAATCCTAAGATGCAAGCAACTATCGATGCAAAACAATTAGAAGAAGCAGGTAAAAATGGCGAATTTGGAGACAATGTAATTGTTGAAGGTCCTCTTGCGTTTGATTTGGCAGTATCAAAAGAAGCATGTGAAGTTAAGAAGTTTAAAACACAAGTTGGTGGAGATGTAGATATAATATTGATGCCGACAATTGAGGTTGGAAACGGAATAGGCAAGGCATTTACATATGCTGCAGGTGCAAAATCAGCAGGTATAATAATGGGTGCAAAATCTCCAATAGTTTTAGTATCAAGAGCAGATACTCATGAATCAAAATTATATTCTATAGCATATGGAGCTATAGTAGCATCTCATAAAAAATGATAAATATTTATAATTGGTTTATATAAAAAGACGTTTTTTAAAAACGTCTTTTTATTTTACATTAGAAAATAAATTTACTCGTTATTATATTTCTTATAAACTTTCTATGGAAATAGATTTATTACATAATAAGAAGTGGAAAAAATTACATAACTAAAACCTTTGGAATAAATGTTTTCTTTTGAAATGTTGGAAAAAGATTGAAATTTTCTTTTGATATATTATTTCAATGGGTGTATAATATCAGTTGCGTTAGGGAAGGAAAATTTTATAAATTAAATATTATGAAAGTAGAGGACATATTAATATGAATTCTTATTATTTTTTATTTGAGATATCATTAATCTTATTTTCGACTAAATTATTAGGATTGATATCTAGAAAAATTAAACTACCACAAGTAGTTGGGGCATTATTGGCTGGGATTATAATTGGCCCATGTGTATTAAATTTAGTTGTGGAAAGTGAATTTATAATGCAATTATCAGAAATAGGGGTAATATTCTTGATGTTTATTGCTGGTTTAGAAACTGATATATACGAATTAAAAAAACAAGGGAAAGCATGTTTTGTAATAGCAGTTTTAGGTGTATTAATTCCTTTTATATTAGGACTGGTAACAACTTATTTATTTGGTAAGTTTGGAATGCAGGATATTATGGGACATAGTAGTTTATTTTTAGAAAGTGTATTTGTAGGTGTGATCTTAACTGCAACATCAGTTAGTATAACTGTAGAAACACTTAGAGAAATGGGCAAATTAAATTCAAATGTAGGAAATACATTATTAGGTGCAGCTATAATTGATGATATATTAGGTATAATAGCACTGTCTTTAGTTTCAAGCTTTGCTGATACTTCTGTAAAAGTAAATATTATATTGTTAAAAATATTATTATACTTTGTATTTATGGCAATAGTATCATTTGTACTTTATAAAATATTAAAAAATTGGTTTATGGATAAAGAAAACTTTAAAAGACAAGTAATAGCAGTAATTGGTTTATGTTTATTACTAGCTTATATATCTGAAGAGTACTTTGGTGTTGCAGACATAACAGGTGCGTTTGTAACAGGTCTTATTATATCAGCAGTTGGTCTTAAAAAAGAAAAAATTATGTTTGCAGTAGATGATTTATCATATGCATTTTTATCACCAATATTCTTTGTGAGTATAGGTCTTAAATTAGTTTTACCAAAAATGAGTATAATAATAGTAGCATTTGCAATAGTATTATCTATAGTAGCAGTTATATCAAAGTTATGGGGATGTGCATTAGGTGCTAAAATATTTAAGTTTTCAAATAAAGAATCTCTTCAAATTGGAGCAGGTATGGTTTCAAGAGGAGAAGTCGCCCTTATAGTAGCAAATAAAGGCGTAAAATTAGGAATTATATCAAATGTAATTTTTGCACCTATATTAATAGTAGTAATAATAACAACTATTATTGCACCGATTCTTTTAAAAATAGCATTTAATGATAATAATTTAAATGATGAAATGATAAGTTAGTTTTTTAATAAATTTTATTATATTTATTTTATCGATTGCATTTTTAATTCGTTTATCATAAAAGTAATTTATAGATAAGGGTATATATTTATAATAACTGGGTTTATTATTTTATTATATATGTTTTATAATAAAGTAAATGCGCAGTTATTTTTATTTTGTAAAAATACAAATAAGGAGGTATTTATATTGGCGACATTAAAAGAGATAGCTAATGCAGTTGGGGTTTCAGTTGGTACAGTATCACGAGTATTAAATCATGATATTAGTATAAGTGTAAGTGATGAAACAAAAATAAAAATATTTAATATGGCAGAAGAAATGCAATATAAAACTTTGAAGCAAAGGAAAATAAATAATAAGATTGAAAATAACAAAATTAGAGTGGGAATAGTTGAAATGTACAATCCTAGTGAACAACTAGAGGATCCATATTATTTATTACTTAGAAGTGTAGTAGATAGAGAATGTTTTGAAAATGAAATACAAGTTGTGAATTTATATAAAAACAATGAGGAATATAAGTATATAGGAGAAGAGCCAATAGACGGTATTATCGCTATAGGTAAATTTAGTAAAAAAGAAGTAAAAAAAATAAGCGAGATAAATAAAAACATTGTGTTTTTAGATTCTTCACCAGATGAAATCAACTATGATTCGGTAAAAATAAATTTTAAATTAGGTACAATAATGGCACTTGATCACCTAATTGAATTAGGTCATAAGAAAATTGGCTTTATAGGAAGTTTTAAAACTTTAGATGATTATAAAAACAAGAGTTTAGATAAACGAGTAGAATTTTATAAGTCCTATATGAAATCTAAAAATCTATATAATGAAGATTATATTATTGATACTATGGATGTTACCTCTATAGATGGATACAATAAGACAAAAGAATTTATATTAAATAATGATAAACTTCCAACTGCTTTTTTTGTTGAAACAGATACTATAGCAACGGGAGCTTTAAGGGCTTTATATGAATGTAATATAAAAGTACCAGAGGATATAAGCATTATTGGATTTAATGATTTAATAGCATCACAACACACAATTCCACCGCTTACTACAGTTAGGGTCCATATAGAGAATTTAGCCAATGCGGCTGTAGATTTAATTTTAGAAAAGGTTTCGAAAAATAGAAAATACAGTAAAAAAGTTATAATACCGAGTCAATTGATTATAAGACAAAGTACAGGAGCTGTTAAATAATAAGTAAAAAATTCTACATCTTTTTAAATTATAGATGTAGAATTTTTTTATAATAATTTAGTAAAATTTTAGTAAAATTTTAGTAAAAATATTGTTATTATTATTTGTTTATGATAATATGAAAATATAGAAATCGAAAAATTTTATATAGGGGGCAATATAGTGAAAAAATTTATTTTAGAAAAATTTAAGGATATTTTTAATTACGATGAAAATTTAAGAATATTTTTTTCTCCAGGGAGAGTTAATTTAATAGGTGAACATACTGATTACAATGGGGGTCATGTATTTCCTTGTGCTTTGAGCTTTGGTACTTATGGTGCTATTTCTCTAAGAGGTGATAAAATTGTTAGAATGTATTCAGAAAACTTTGTAGATAAAGGAATTATTACTTTTAATATAGATGATTTAAAAAATGAAAAAGAACATGATTGGGCAAATTATCCAAAAGGAGTTATAGAAGCTCTTAGAAATCATGGATATGATATAGAACAAGGATTTGATATGGTGGTATATGGAAATATTCCAAATGGCGCAGGTTTATCATCATCAGCATCACTTGAGCTGTTAATGGCTGTTATGTTAAATGATATTTTTAAATTCAATGTAGATAGAGTAGATTTAGTAAAATACTGCCAAGAAGCAGAAAATAACTTCATAGGTGTTAACTGCGGTATAATGGATCAATTTGCCATAGGAATGGGTAAAAAAGATAGTGCTATATTATTAGATTGCAACACTTTATCTTATAAATACAGTACAGTAGCATTAGAAGATAAGGTCGTAGTTATAGCTAATACTAATAAAAGAAGAGGTCTTGCAGATTCAAAATACAATGAAAGAAGAAGTGAATGTGAACAAGCGTTAAAAGAACTTCAAGTTAAATTAAATATAAAATCTTTAGGAGAGCTTACTGAAGAAGAATTTGAAAATAATAAATACTTAATAAAAGATGAAGTTAGGATAAAAAGAGCTAAACATGCTGTTTATGAAAATCAAAGAACTTTAAAAGCAGTAAAGGCTTTAGAAGAAAATGATATAGAAGCTTTTGGAAAATTAATGATAGAATCACATAATTCGCTTAGAGATGATTATGAAGTTACAGGAAAAGAATTAGACACATTAGTTGATTTATCATTAAAACACGAAGCTACTGTAGGAAGTAGAATGACAGGCGCAGGATTTGGTGGATGTACAGTATCTATAGTCGAAGGATCTAAAGTAGATGATTTCAAAAAGTTTGTAGGAGAAAATTACAAAAAAATTATAGGATACGATGCAGATTTTTATGTGGCTAGTATAGGTGATGGAACAAGAGAAATATAAATACGGGAGATGAATAATATGATATTAGTATGTGGTGGAGCAGGATATATAGGAAGTCATGCAGTTAGACAACTTATCGATAAGGGTGAAGATGTAGTAATAGTAGATAATTTAGAAACAGGACATAAAGATGCAATACATCCAAAAGCTAAATTTTACAAAGTTGATATAAGAAATGAACAAGAATTAAATAAAGTATTTGAAGAAAATGATATAGATGTAGTTGTACATTTTGCTGCAAATTCTTTAGTAGGCGAAAGTATGACAAACCCTTTAAAATATTTCAATAATAATGTGCACGGAACAGAAGTGTTATTAAAGGTTATGATTAAAAATGGTGTTAAAAAGATAGTATTTTCATCTACAGCAGCAACTTATGGTGAACCTAAACAAATACCAATATTAGAAACTGACCAAACTTGTCCAACAAATGCTTATGGAGAAACAAAGCTTTGTATGGAAAAAATGATGAAATGGGCAGATTGTGCACATGGTGTAAAATATATCTCACTTAGATACTTTAATGTTGCAGGTGCTCATGAAAGTGGAGAAATAGGAGAAGATCATAATCCAGAAACACATTTAATACCATTGATACTTCAAGTTCCTCTAGGAAAAAGAGAATTTATATCAATATTTGGAGATGACTACGACACACATGATGGAACATGTATAAGAGATTATATACATGTTATTGACTTAGCTGATGCACATATACTAGCAGTTGAAAAATTAAGAAGTGGATCTGATAGTAACATTTACAATCTTGGTAGTGGAAATGGATTTACAGTAAAAGAAATGGTACAAGCAGCAAGAGAAGTTACAGGACATGAAATACCAGCTAAGATTTGTGAAAGAAGAGCAGGGGACCCAGCTAAGCTTGTTGCAGCATCAAATAAAGCGAGAACAGAATTAGGATGGAATCCTAAGCATGAAAATATAAAAGAAATGATTGCAACAGCTTGGAAATGGCACCAAGGTCATCCAAATGGATTTGAAAAATAATAAGGAGAATTTGTTATGGATATATTTGTAGAATTTGAAAGATTGATAAATTTTGGATTAAAAAATAAATTATTTGAAAAAGAAGACGTAATTTTTATGAGAAATTCTCTTATAGAATTATTTAAAATAGATGAATATGTAGTAGAAGAAGTAGAAGATGAAGATTTAGAAAATGTTACACCTATAATGAATAATATATTAGATTATGCATATGAAGTAGGTATTTTAGAATCTAATTCACCAGTATATAGAGATTTGTTAGATACAAAAATAATGGGATTATTAATGCCTAGACCATCACAAGTTATCAATAAATTTAATGAATTATATAAATGTGATGAAAAAAAAGCGACAGATTATTTATACGACTTAAGTAGAGCATGTGATTATGTTAGAACTTCTAGAATTGCTCAAAATATGACTTGGAAAACAGATACAAAATACGGTCAATTAGATATAACAATTAACTTATCTAAGCCAGAAAAAGACCCTAAAGCTATTGCAGCAGCTAGAAATATAAAGAGTGCTTCTTATCCAAAATGCCTGTTATGCAAGGAAAATGTTGGATATGCAGGTAGATTAAATCATCCAGCTAGACAAAATATAAGAATAATACCTTTTGAACTTCAAGGAGAAAAATGGAATTTACAATATTCACCATATTCTTATTATAATGAACATTGCATAGTGTTATCTAGTGAACATGTTCCTATGAAAATAAGCAAAAAGACTTTTGACAGAAATCTAGAATTTGTAGAAAAATTTCCACATTATTTCATAGGGTCTAATGCAGATTTACCTATAGTAGGAGGTTCAATACTAACTCATGATCATTATCAAGGTGGTAGATATGAATTTGCAATGGCAAAGGCTGAATCCGTTTACGATATAGATATAGAAGGATATGAAGATTTAAAAATATCTGTAGTAAAATGGCCATTATCAGTTATCAGAATAAATGGCAAGGATAGAGAAAAGATAAGTGAATTAGGAGATAAAATATTAAATCATTGGAGAAATTACAGTGATGAAAAAGTAGGAATATATGCATATACAGATGAAACTCCTCATAATACAATTACACCTATATCAAGAAGAAGAGGAGAAAACTATGAATTAGATTTAGTTTTAAGAAATAATAGATGTGATGATGAGCATCCAGATGGTATATTCCATCCACACAAAGAGCTTCATCATATCAAAAAAGAAAATATAGGTCTAATAGAAGTACTAGGATTAGCTGTATTACCAGCTAGACTTAAGGAAGAGTTAGCTAAAGTAAAAATATGTTTATTAGATAGTTCAAAAGAACATTTAATGCATGAAGATGAAGCTTTAGTACCTCATCTAGATTGGTTTAATTCAATTAAATCTAAATATGTAAATATAAATGAATCAAATGTAGATTCAATAATAGAAAATGAAGTAGGATTCGTATTTGAAAAAGTGCTAGAAGATTGTGGTGTTTTCAAATGGGATGAAGAAGGACAACAAGGTATAAAAAGATATCTAGAAGATCTTAAAAATTGTATTGAAAAAAAAACTTTAAAATGTAAAAAAAAAGTAGTAGGGCATTTGAATAATTCTGATATTGTAGCTTATAATGTAAAGTTTGAAAATGGATTTGAAGTAGAAGTACTTAATTTAGGAGGTGTTATAACTAAAATAATAACTCCTGATAAAGATGGTAATTTAGAAAATATAGTAGTTGCGTATGAAGATATAGACGACTATATAGAAAATCCACATTATTATGGTGCAATTATAGGAAGAACAGGTGGAAGGATCTGTAATGGAAAAGTAGTTATAGAAGGTAAAGAATATCAACTAAATAAAAACTACGGTTTACATCAAGGTCATGGAGGCGATGAAGGTTTCAATAAAAAAATATGGGATGTAGCAGTTGAAGAAACTGAAGAGTATGTTTTATTAAATTTAAGTCGAGTTTCACAAGATAAAGAAGAGAATTACCCTGGAAAATTATATGCTGAAGTCGTTTATAAAATATATAAGGATTTTAAATTAGACATTATTTATAAGGCAGATAGTGATAAAACGACTTTAGTTAATATGACAAATCACAGTTATTTTAACTTAAGCGGTAATATAAAAAGACCTGTAACAGATTTTAATTTAAAGCTTGATTGTGACAGTTTCTTAGAACTTGATGAGACTTCTATTCCAACAGGTAAAATTTTAAAAGTAAAGGATAATAAACCGTTTGATTTTACAGAACTTAAATCTATAGGAAAAGATATCGATGATAATAATCAGCAAATAAAATTTGGCAAGGGGTATGATCATGCGTTTTTATTAAAAGACGATAAAAAAATATACGTTGAAGATCCAAAAAGTAAACGTAATATGACTATTCAAACCAGCCAAGACGCTGTAGTTATTTATACTATGAATTCTCAACAAAAGAAAAATACTTATATGGGAAAATTACCTCCTATACGCCATGGAATTTGTTTTGAAACACAAGCACCTCCAATTGGAAAAGATATGTGCTTTATAGATAGATCTATATTAAAAGAAAATGAACAATATCTTCAAAGCACAACTTATTCTTTTGGATTGATTAAATAAATATTTAATTAAAGCTCCCAAAACAATTGAATTTGTAATGATTTAAATTTGATTGTTTTCATATATAACATATATTTTTATATTTTATACAAAGCTATCGTAATTTTATATTAGTGCGATGGCTTTTTTTTGAAAAAATTTAAAAAAAATGAGCTGTTCATAGTCCTCTTGAGATAGAACAGCTCATTTTCTTATGATTTATAGTTTTATTTAAATTCTTTAGAAACTTCGAAGAAATTAGTAAAATCTTTAATTAAACCATCTTTACACATATTATTTTCAGCAAATAATTCAGCATTTTTTCCAAAAGGATCTATAGCCATTATTTTACCTATATTTGCTTTTCTAGCAGCTTTAATTCCAGAGAATGCATCTTCAACAACTAAACATTCACTAGGATCTAATCCTAATTTACTAGATGCTATTAAAAAGATATCTGGTGCTGGTTTACCAGGAAAAGTTCCATTATCGTAAACGACTTTATTAATATCAAACCAATTTCCTAATTTAAATATATCAAAATAAAAATCTAAGTTTTCTTTAACTGTAGCAGTAGCTATAGTTCTAGGTATATTATTTTCTTTTAGAGTATCTAAAACATCAGTTAATCCATTTGTTAGTTTTAATTCTTCAGGTCTTTCTAGACATAACTCTCTGTAGTAAGCTTCTTTTTCATAAGATAATTTTTCTATTTCCTCATCAGTTAAAGAATCAGAAACAAAGAAATTAAGAATTTCTTTATTTGTTCTACCATGAAGATTTACAGAGATATCATGCTCAGTTAATTCTCCTTTAGAGTATTTTTTTACCATATGAACCCATGCGGCTTCATGTAAGTGTGAGTCTTGAAACATTGTTCCATTAAAATCAAAAATTATTCCTTTCATAAATTACTCCTTTGTTTGTATTATTTTTTTGCTATTATTATATTTACATATTGTTCATAGTGCTTTTGTACATCGCTATTGATACCCCAATCAGTTATAAGATAGTCGATATTGTGAAGGTTATAAAATACATAAAAATCATCTTTATTTATCTTTTTATGATCGACAAGAAGGTATTTTTCCCTTGAATTATCTAATGCGATTTCTTGAGCCTTTCCTTCTTCGATATTGTAATTACATATAGCTTCATTATGTATACCATTTGCACTTATAAACGATTTATTAAAATTTAATTTTTTTAAATTTGCATTAGTTACAGGTCCAACTAATGCTCTAGTATTTTTTCTAAAGTTACCACCAGTTAATATTAACTCTATAGTGTCTGATAATTTTAGAATATCAAAAACTGGATAGTTGTTTGTTATTACACGAATGCGCTTATTTATTATATTTTGAGCTAATAACTCAATAGTTGTCCCAGGACCGAGAAATATAGTATCTCCGTCTTGTATATAAGAAGCAGCTAATTGTGCAATTTTACTTTTTTCATCGATTTGGAGCCCCTTTTTATCTGTGTGTGAGAGTTCTTGATTTATAGAATAAGAAATACTTTGAGCTCCTCCATGGATTCTGACAAGTTTTCCTGCTTTATCTAATTCGTCTAGATCTCTTCTAACTGTCATATCAGAAACGTTAAGTTCATTTATTATATCGTTCACATTTATGATACCTTTAGAATTTACCATTTCGACAATTTTATATAATCTCTCTCTTTTTAACATAGTTATCACTCCTTGCTTTAAACATAATTTATCATATATTAAATATTAAGTCAATAAAAACAAACAAAAACAAACAAAAAATAAAGTTAGAAATGATACTGCTATAGGTGTGTAGAAAAATATTCATATGAGCTAGGAATATATTGAAAGTAAACGATTTTATATTTGAATAAAATATGTTGAAATTCTTGGAAAAAAATTTGGAAAACGATTGACTTAATAGATATATAGATGTATAATTAAACAAAAGAAAACAATAACAAACATTAAAAAACGTTTAAAAAGATTAAAAATAAATAAATACAATAAATCAATGAAATATAATGTACAGGAGGACTATCGTATGTTTAAAACTTTACCAAAAGATTTTATGCTTGGTGGAGCAACAGCTGCATATCAAGCAGAAGGAGCTACTAAAGAAGGTGGAAAAGGGGCAGTAGCTTGGGATGAATTCTTAGAAAAACAAGGAAGATTCAGTCCAGATCCAGCAAGTGATTTTTATCACAGATATGAAGAAGATATAAAATTATGTGAAAAATTTAGTATAGATTCTATAAGAATATCTATCGCATGGACAAGAATTTTTCCAACTGGAACAGGGGAAGTAAATCAAGAAGGTGTAGATTACTATCATAGAGTATTTGAAGAATGCAAAAAAAGAAATATAACTCCATTTGTAACACTACATCATTTCGATACACCAAAGACATTATTTGATAACGGAGATTTTTTAAATCGTGATACAATAGATGCTTTCCTTAAATATGCAGAATTTTGTTTTAATGAATTTAAAGAAGTTCATTATTGGTCTACATTTAATGAAATTTATCCTGTGGCAACTAATCAATACTTATTGGGAATATTCCCTCCAGGAATAAAATTTGATTTTACAAAAATAATACAATGTCTTCACAATATGATGTTAGCTCATGCTATGACAGTAAATCTATTTAAAGATGGCAACTATGAAGGTGAAATAGGTGTAGTTCATTCATTAGAAACTAAATATCCAGCAACTGACTCAGAAGAAGATAAGAGAGCAGCTTTTATAGAAGATGCATTCTCAATAAGATTTTTATTAGATGCTACATATTTAGGATATTACTCAAAAGAAACAATGGAAGCTATAGATCATATTTGTAAAGTTAATAATGCTACTTATGATTTTAGAGATGAAGATTTTGAAATAATGAAAAAAGCAGCAAATAGAAATGATTACTTAGGAATAAATCACTATCAATGTCATTTTATAAAAGCTTATGATGGAGAAAGTATGATTCATCATAATGGAACTGGAGATAAAGGTAGTTCAGTTTATAGAGTAAAAGGTATAGGAGAAAGAATATACAAAGAAGGTTTACAAAGAACTGATTGGGACTGGTTAATATATCCAGAAGGTCTATATGATTTATTAATGAGAATAAAGAAAGATTATCCAAATTATAACAAAATATATATTACAGAAAATGGTATGGGATATAAAGATGAATTTGAAGATGGAATAATAATGGATAAAGCTCGTATAGATTACATAAAAGTTTATTTAGAAGCTATAAGTGATGCAATAGCAGATGGTGTAAATGTAAAGGGATATTTCTTATGGTCATTAATGGATTTATTCTCATGGAGCAATGGATATAATAAAAGATACGGACTATTCTATGTAGATTTTGAAACACAAAAGAGATATCCAAAAGAATCAGCTTATTGGTATAAAACAGTAAGTGAAACAAAGGTAATAATATAGAAAATTTTTAAAATAAAAATATGATATTACAAGGGAATATTATAATAATATACCCTTGTAATAATTAAAAATAATGAGATATGTATTTAGGAGGAGATAAGATGAATAAACAAGAATTAGGAATGCTTGGATTTGAAATAGTTGCTTATGCAGGCGATGCTAGAAGCGCATTAATGAAATTATTAAAAGAAGTTAGAAGTGGAAATTTTGAAAATGTAGAAAAATATTTACAAGAAGCAGAAGAAAATTTAAATTTAGCTCATAGTTCACAAACAAAAATATTATCTCAAGAAGCAGCTGGTGAAGATTTAGATATAGGATTCATATTTATACATGGACAAGATCACTTAATGACAACTTTATTATTAAAAGAAGTTGTTCAAGATTTTGTAGAACTTTATAAAAGAACTAAATAGTATTTTAATAAAAAAGGGGAGATTTTTTTATGGGAGCGATAATAAAACAAATTGAAAAAGGGAAGCCATTTTTTGAAAAGATTTCAAGAAATATTTATTTAGGTGCGATAAGAGATGGATTTTTAGCTGCTATGCCTGCAATATTATTTTCTAGTATATTTATATTAATAGCAGCTGTACCAGAAGTATTTAATTTTTATTGGCCAGAAAATGTATCTACTTGGCTTTGGAAAGTTTATAATTATTCTATGGGTGTTGTTGGTTTACTTGTTTCAGCTACAACAGCTAGATGTTTAAGTGAATCTATGAATAGATCAATGCCAAAAAATAGAGTAATAAATGCTGTATCAACAATGTTAGCTTCAATAGTAGGCTTTTTACTATTAAGTGTAGATCCAATAGATGGAGGATTTTCTACAACTTATATGGGAACTAAAGGTTTATTAGCTTCATTTATTTCAGCATTTATAGTAGTTAATGTTTATAAATTCTGTGTTATTAGAGATATAACTATAAAAATGCCAAAAGAAGTTCCAGGAACAATATCTCAAACTTTTAGAGATATAATACCTTTTGCTTTATCTGTATTTCTAATAGTACTTGTAGATTTAGTAGTTAGAAATATAACAGGAGCTTCATTTGCTGAATTTATTATAACTTTATTACAACCATTATTTACAGCTGCAGATGGATATGTAGGAATATCTATAATCTGGGGAGCTATGGCACTATTCTGGTTTATGGGTGTGCATGGTCCATCAATAGTAGAACCAGCTATAGCAGCGATAATATATGCAAATGTAGATGCAAACTTAGCTTTATATCAAGCTGGAGAACACGCTTCAAATGTTTTAACTGTTGGTCTTGGTAACTTTGTAGGTACTATGGGAGGAACAGGTGCAACTTTAATATTACCTTTTATATTCTTACTATTTGCAAAATCAAAACAATTAAAGGCGGTAGGAAAGGCTTCTGTTGTACCAGTTTGTTTTGCAGTAAATGAACCATTATTATTTGCAACACCAATAATTTTAAATCCATACTTCTTTGTACCATTTATATGTGCACCAATTGTGAATGTATGTATATTTAAATTCTTTGTAGATGTAATAGGAATGAACAGTTTTATGTACGTGTTACCATGGGCTACTCCTGCTCCACTAGGTTTAGTATTAGGTACAGGATTTAGTATATGGGCATTTGTACTAGTAGTAGTATTACTAGTAGTTGATTTTGTGATTTATTTCCCATTCTTTAAAGCTTATGATGATGAGCTATTAGAACAAGAAAGAAATAATGCTGAAGAAGAAAAAGAAGAAGAAAAAATTGAAGCAAAAGAAAAAGCTCAAGTAAAAGAAGAAGTTGCAGCTACAGTATCTGATGAGGATGCAACTGAAAATAATAATAAAGAAGTTAAACCAACAAATGTATTAGTATTATGTGCAGGGGCTGGTACAAGTGCTATGCTTGCAAATGCACTTGTAGAAGGAGCTAAGGAATTAAATCTTCCAATATCTGCTACAGCAGGTGCATATGGTTCTCATTATGAAATAATGAAGGATTTTGATATGATAATATTAGCACCTCAAGTTGCTTCATATTATGATGACATAAAAGCAGATGCAGATCGTCTTAATGTGAAACTTATTGCTACAAAAGGTGTAGAATATATTAATTTAACTAGAGATCCTAAAAAAGCAGTTGAGTTTGTATTAAGCCAAATTTAATTGTATTTAAAAAAACACCTATTTATATAAAAAATGCTATCGTGTTTTATTGCGATAGCATTTTTCGTGTTTGAAAAGAGTGTTAAAAAAATATCAAATATAAATTTATATTTAATTTTAAAATACAGTTAAAAATGTTAAAAGAGTGTTAAAACCAGTGCAATTGACTTGGAAAAAGCTTACTATAAATATATAGAATATAAATGTAAGGGGATGGATATTATGGAGTCATCTATACACACAATTGCATGTAATCATTTATTGATACTCTTTGCAGTAGTTACAATGACAGGAATAATATGTAGTAAATTAAGTGATATTTTGAAGATTCCTGACGTTGTATTATTTTTAATAGCAGGTATTTTTATTGGTCCATCAGTATTAAAATTTATTGATATTAGCCAATATCAAGTCGAAAATCAACTTATACTTACATTTGGATCAGCTTTTATATTATATATGGGTGGTAAAGAGATAAGTTTAAAGGTATTAAAAAATGTAAAAATAAGTGTGTTACTACTTTCAACTGTAGGAGTTTTAATATCAGCATTTCTTATGCAACAAGTAATAGGTTTTTCATTTAAAACAAGTGCAATGGTAGCACTTTTAGCAGGAAGTATAATTGCTTCAACTGACCCAGCAACATTAGTACCTATTTTTAACCAAATTAAAATAAATAGAAAGGTATCACAGACAGTTATAAGTGAGTCTGCTTTTAATGATGCCACAGGTGCAATTTTAACTTCAGCTGTACTAGCTATTATGTTATCAGGAAAATTCTCATTACAAGAGAACTTATATGAACTTGTATTGATGATAGTAATAGGTTTAGTAGTAGGATTGCTTACAGGAGTTATTTTATTAGCATTAGTAAATGACAGTCCAAGGGGAATATTCCAAGATTACACACCTATAATATCTATAATATCTGTAATAATAGCATATGAATTATCTACAGCACTTGGCGGAAGTGGATATATGTCATGCTTTATAGTAGGTATAGTTACAGGAAATAAACAAAACTTCAAATTATGGCTAAGTCAGAAATCCTACGATGCAGATTGTCATGTAGCAGAAACATTAGGTACAATTTGTAGAATGTGTATATTTATAATTTTAGGTAGTCAAGTTGATTTACAAGTAGTAGGAAAATACTTTGTACCATCAGTTATAAGTGTTGCATGTTTTATGTTTATTGTAAGACCGATAAGTGTATTAGCATGTACTTTAGTTGATAGACAGGCAAAATGGAAGAAAAATGAGATATTTTTTATGATGTGGGTAAGAGAGACAGGTGTTATACCGGCAGCTCTTTGTGGTATAGTAACATCAATGAATATTCCGGGAAAAGAAATTATATCATCAGTAGTATTTATGACTATACTTATAACTTTGATTATACAGGGATCAAGTACAAAGTTTGTTGCTAAAAAATTAGGTCTTTTAATAGAAGATAAGCCTACAGAAGAAAATAAAGGGTTGGTATAAATTTAATATAAATATAAAAGGTGTGGGACAGATTGATTTCTCACACCTTTTTTAATTCTAAGGAAATTAGATATTATCTGGTCTGTGGATAATGTATAATTTCCAACCTATTAACTTAAGCAACGGAATCTTTGATTCGTTGGCGCCATGAGCGAAGCGAATTTTTTTAATTCTAAGGAAATTATATATTATTCGTTTGTTGCAAGAGCTACATAAACTCTTTGTGATAACTCATCATCTAGCATGTATAATGCATGAGGATTATCAGCACATCTTTTTACCTTTTTAAGTAAAGTTGTGAAATTATCTTCTTCTTCAACTTGTTCATCGACAAACCAATTTAAAAAACTAATAGTTGCATGTTCTTTTTCAGAAACGGCTATATCCATTATGTTATATATTTTTCTTGTTACTAATTCTTCATGAGCTAAACCAGTTTCAAATACTTCTATAATATCAGTATAAGTTTCTTTTGGTTTGTCTATTTGGCCAAGGACTACAGTGCCACCTTTTTGGAATACATAATCATAAAATTTCATTGCATGATCGATTTCTTCTTGTGCTTGTACTCTAAAGAAGTTAGCAAAACCACTTAAATCTATAGATTCACAATAAGCAGCCATAGCTAAGTAAGTATAAGAAGAATAAAATTCAAAAGTAACTTGATCATTAATAACTTTTTCTAAATCTTTACTCAACATAAATTTGCCCCCTTAAAAATAAGATATAATTATATTTTATATCAAATAGTTAGAAAATGTAACTTTATATATGTATAATTTTAGTGTTTATTGTTGTATTTTTGTAATATAGATATATATTATTTTAAAAAGAAAACTTTAGATAATAATATCTTAAGAAATTTTAAATTTATTAAAAAGTTGTTTTAAAAAAATATAAAATTTGTTATTTTTATATAATAAAGAATAAGGAGAAAAATTATGAATGATAAATTAAGTATAATAAATAGATTGTTAGATTGGTTTAAACTTGTTTTAGTTAGATTTAAAAATGCGGGATTTGGGATATTTTTTATAAAGAATTTATTTATACTTCCAGAATTTTTTAAGGATAGGGAGGCGAATGTTTTTTCTAAATTATTGTATAGGATTTTTCACTTCAACAGCATCACCAGAAGTATACCAAAATTCATGTTTTTTCTAAAATAAAAATAGTGTCTACATTTTTAGTGACTATATTTTATTTTATGTCTAGTATAGATTTTATACCAGAAATTCTATTGGGAGGATTAGGATTTATAGATGATGTTTTTATATTGGTATGGTCTATAGGTCTAATAAATGAAGAACTTAATAAATATAAGGTTGAATTTGAAAATAGTCCAAAGTCAAAAATTATAGAAAATGTTAAATGGGAAATCCACGATGATGAATAATCACATTTAAAAATAAATATTAAAATTATTTAGTAAACTTACAAAAAAGTCAGATACTAAAGATGATTTTGTTGCTATAATATATGTTAAGAATGGTAAATTTTACGTTGGTTTTTCGAGACGATTGTTAAACGGGGGAATTTTATGAAAAGAATAAAATTATTTTTGATGATTTACTTAATTGCTATTTTTATGTGTGGGTGTAGTAAAGATTCAACTAAAGAATTTTCACAGACGAGCAGTGAGAAAGATGCGATATATGCCGTATTTGGGGAATATAGCTCAACAACGGGGACAGGAATCGTTCATATAAATGAAAAATCAAATGAAAGAGATAGGACATATATTTTTTATCTAGTTAAGGTGCCTTCTTTAGAAAATTATAAAAAGGCATTAAAGAATAATCTTTCAGATGAAGAAAAAAGCTCAGCTTCTGATGATAAAATATACAACCAAGTCAAAGAAGAGGCTACAGAAGAGGTTATGGATAAGATAGAAAAATTATATAATAATAAAAATGTGGATAAAATCCGCATAGAAGTTGGAGTTGCATGGCCTTATGGAAATCATAATTATACAAAGCCGGGAGAGAAACTTGTGGGAAGCAAAATTGCTTATATAAAGACATTTAATTTTACAAGAGAAGACTATAAGGATTTTTTGAAACAATATAAAGAAGAAAATTGAGATTGAAGAGAGTATAAAAAAATAAAATAATAAGCAATCATATAAAATAAAAAGCGAAGGTATAACAAATTAATTTAGTTATTTCCTTCGCTTTAATTATAACTATTTACAGTATTTATAAGTTAATTCGCCTAATATTCTTATTCCTTTTATTATATCTTCAACAGATGGAGTAGAGAAGTTCATTCTGAAACTTTGACAAGGCATTGATGTATCAGCTAAAAATGCTGTTCCAGGTACTAATGCGACTTTGTTTTCTAATGCTTCACCTACAAACTTCATCATATCAACGCCATTAGGTAATGTAACCCAGACAAACATACCTCCTTCTGGCTTAGTATATTTAACACTAGGGTGGAAGTTTTTAGCCATTTCTTCTTGCATTATTTTGTTTTTTGCACCATAGATATCTTTTAATTTTTCTATTTGAGCATCCATATCACAAGTAGCTAAAATTCTTTCGCATATAACTTGGCTCCAAGTAGTACTATGTACATCATTTAAGAATTTAACTTTTTTTAGTGCACCTATAATTTCTGGTTTACCAACTGCACAGGCAACTCTTATACCAGGTGCAATTATTTTTGAAAAGCTAGCTGCATATATAACTATTCCTTCTTCATCAAAAGATTTTATAGGTGGAAGTGGCTCTCCACTAAATCTCAATTGTCCATAAGGATTATCTTCAAGAATTAATACATTATATTTTTTACATAGATCATAAACAGCTTTACGTTTTTCAAGAGACATTGTTATACCTGTTGGATTTTGGAAATTAGGTATAACATATATAAATTTAGGTGTTGGTTTTATTTGAAGTTTTTCTTCTAAATCTGCTAAATCTATACCGTCATCCTCCATCTTTACTCCAACTAAATTAGCACCATTGCTTCTTATTGAATCAAGAACACCAAGAAATGATGGATCTTCTGTTAAAACGGTATCGCCTTCATTACATATTATTTTTGCTAAACAGTCAGCTATTTGTTGACTACCAGAAGTACAAATCATCATGTCGCCGTCTTTTACAACACTTCCATCTCTATTAAAGAATTTTTTTGCTTCATCTAATAAAGGATGATAACCTTCTGTTAATCCATATTCTAGTATAGATAATGGTTTATTTGTAAGAACTTCATTTGAAAATTCTGTTATTTTATCGATTGGGAATGAATCTGTGGCAGGATTTCCGCCTGAAAATTTAATTAAACTAGGATCCCCCATTGTCGCTAATATATCTCCTGCTGGAGATGGTTTTAAGTTTTTAAATCTGTTTGAAAAATTATATTCCATTATTGTGCCCCCTTTGTATAATTAAATATTAAAATTATATCTTATAATAGTTATTATATACCAAAAATTGTCTAAAGGAGTTAAAAAAATATATATTATAAGATATATGGTCGAATAAAATAGGAAAATATTAATATTCATTAAGAAAAACATAAGATATAATTTATATTAAGTTCATATTTCTTATTTATAATTTAGATATAAAATAAAAGAAATTGTTAAGGGTTATTAAATTTTAAATCTAGGGAGCATAAGTTTTAATCAATAAAGGAGGATTATAATGAATAATCAGTTTGAAAAAAAAGATGCTTTAATGGAGAAACTAATAGCTTGTACAAAATCAGAAAATTATAAGATAAGGGCTGCAGCATATACAGCGCTTGGCAATTTTGTAGATTTAGACGGAGTGCTTTCTAAAATAAAAGAAGGTTTAAAAGATACTCATAGTGAAGTTAGAAATGTATCTTTAAAATCTCTAAGAAAAATCTACAATGAAAGAAAAGAAACAGAATTTTTTCAAAAGTGGCTTTATGAAATTGAATCACTTAGAAAAATTTCTTAAGACTAATTACGTAATCAACTAAAATTAAAATATCCACTTAAACGGCAATTTTAAAAAATTTTAAAATGCCATGGAGTTGTATTTCTATCCCCAATGAATATGATTCCGCAAAAAAACTGCTTATAAAATAAGCAGTTTTTTTATATTTATAATATATTTAATTTGAAATTCTTTTAAAATCTAAACTTTACTTGCATATTTAAAGAAAATATATAAGTACAGATATTTATTTAAATATATTTTTTAATGTTTTTACAAGTAATTTATTTTCATTTGGTTTTAAAATACAAACTCTAAAATAGTACTCAGAAAGCCCCTCGAAAGAATTACAATCTCTAATTATAATTTTTTCTGGAAGGAGTTTATCACGAAGTTCTTTAGCAGTAAACTTCTTTGAAGATATTTTGCATAATATAAAATTACCTTTGCTAGGATAAACAGTTAAGTCATTTATAGTGCTTAACTCATTAGTTAAGTAATCTCTTTCTCTAAGCATTGCATCGATAGTTTTAAAAATAAACATATTATCTAAAAACATTATTTCTCCCATTGAAGCGGCAATTATATTTATATTCCATAAATCTAAATTTTCATTTATTTTATTTTTTACTTCTTTATTTCCAATAAGACCATATCCAAGTCTAATTCCCGGTGTAGAAAAGAATTTTGATGTACCTCTAATTACAAAAAGCTTATCGTAATTATCTACTAATTTAGTAGATGAATAAGTATTTGTATCAGTAAACTCAATATAAGTTTCATCAATCATAATATAACAATTTGTATTTTTTAATATATATTCAATTTCATCTCTAGAAAAGGCAAATCCTGTAGGGTTATTTGGATTACAGATAATTGTTAAATCATAGTTGCCTTTATTTATATCAGTTACTAATTCCTCTATATCTATTGCGAAATTATTTTCTTCTTTAGAGAAAAATTTTATAATATCAGAACCTATTTTATTTAATTCATGTTCATATTCAGAATATGCAGGTGATAAAAGTAGAGTTTTTTTAGGATTTACAGTTTTTATAAATGATGAAATTAATTCTGTAGCTCCACTTCCTAAAACTATATTTTCATCTAGACAATTGCAGTATTTAGATATAGATTTTTTTAAAGATACATATTCTGGGTCTGGGTACATAGATACCATATTTATATTGTTAATTATATATTCTTTTGCTTTATTTGAAGTACCAAAAGGATTTATATTAGAACTGAAGTCCATAAATTCATCTTTTGAAAATCCATATTTACTTGATAAATCATATAAATTTGCACCATGATTTACACTCATTTTAAATCCTCCCTAAACGTTAATATAAAGAAAAAACATTATAATTATTTATATCCTGTTTAACAGTTATATGAAAAAAGTTAAAACTTTTAAACATATAAGAGTATAATATATATAAAAATATAATCAATAATATATATATAACCACATTTTTTTGAAAGGCACAACTAAAAAAATGAATGGATTTGCTTTTTTAAATAAAAATAAATATATGTTAAAAAAATAAAAAAATTTCATGAAAATATCATTTTTAACTAATAAAAACAATAAAAGTAAATAATTTCTGAAATTTATTAATGTTATTAAAAAAAATATTTGTATTGATACAATTAAAAATAAAATATATAATAGAAACATATGTATATGCAGGAGGATAAAAATGTTTAAGATTACAAAAACAATGCTAACTGAAGAACAAATAAAAGCTAAGGTAGCAGAACTAGGCAAACAAATAGAAAAAGATTTTGAAGGACAAGATTTATTAGTAGTAGGTATACTTAAAGGAGCAAGTGTATTTGTTGCTGATTTAATAAGAAATATAAACTTAGATGTAAATATGGACTTTATGAGTGTTTCTAGTTACGGAAATGCAATGGAATCTTCTGGATCAGTAAAAATACTTAAGGACTTAGATGTTGATATAAAAGATAAAAACGTATTAATAGTAGAAGATATAATAGATTCAGGATTAACTTTAAGTAACTTAACAAGAGAATTACAAGCTAGAGGACCAAAAGCTTTAAAAATATGTACACTTTTAGACAAACCAGAAAGAAGAAAAGCTGATATACCAGTTGACTATGTTGGATTTGTTATAGAAGATAAATTCATAGTTGGATACGGAATAGACTATGCTGAAAAATATAGAAACTTACCATATATAGGTATAGTTGAAGATGTATAAGATTAAACTATAATTTTATACAATATTTGTATTAAAATAGACTGTAGAAATAATAAATATTAGTTCTACAGTCTATTTTAATATTTAATAAAAATTAACTTAAAATACCTTTAGATTAAAAAGATTTTCTTGTAAAATGTATGTATATATAGGAAATTGTAAATAATTTAAAAGATTTTTAAATAAATCTAAAGTGAAAATATATATTTATGTAATAATTTTATGTAAAATAGATGATAGTAAAAAGGGAAGGTGATGAATATGGATATACTTTTATATTTTCAAAGTATAAGAAGTGATATTTTAACTACTATATTTACCGGATTTACAATATGCACAGAACAAGTAGCAGTTGTTTTAATTGCGGCGATAATGTATTGGTGTGTAGATAAAAAATGTGGACAGAGATTATTGTTTGCCGTTACAGGAAGTATAACTATAAACTCCGCATTAAAAAACTTTTTTAAATCACCAAGACCAATAGATAGTGAAAATTTACAATCTTTAAGAACTGAAACTGCGACAGGATATTCGTTCCCAAGTGGTCATACTCAAACTGCTACTACTGTTTGGACTGCCATTATAGACTACTTTAGAAAATGGTGGATAGCTTTACTTGGAATTATAATGATATTAGGTGCAGGGATTTCTAGGCTTTATTTAGGTGTTCATTGGCCACAAGATGTACTTGCAGGATGGATTATTGGAATATTAGTCAGCATAGTTTTTGTGAGACTATTTGATTATGTAGATCAAAATAAAAATTATTACATATTATTTTTAACTCTAATTGCATTTGCTGTAATAGTTTACTTCTTTATGGGAGAAGAGCTAGTAAAAAGTTTTGCTTTATATACAGGATTTGTATTAGGGTATATTGTAGAAGATAAATTTATAGATTTTAGCACGGAAGAAAGTAAGAAAAAAGCTAATATTTTTACAAATGCAAAATCAAAACCAAAATTAAGTACAAAGATACTTAGATTTATAGTTGGGATAATCACGCTAGGTATTGTATATGCTGCATTAAAATCTTTAGTAATATTACTTCAAATAGATACTATTGAAGGAATATCACTACTAGCTGATTATATAAGATATACTATAGTTGTATTTTGGGGAATTGCAGGAGTACCATTTCTGTTTGAGAGATTTGGTTTGAATTAATTGGAATTTAATATATTGAGAGGATGATTTTTTGAAAAGAGTAGTAATTATAGGCGCTGGTGCAAGTGGAATGATGGCTGCAAAAGTTGCTGGAGACAGAGGATATAAAGTAACAGTATTAGAAAAGCAAAAAAGATGTGGTCAGAAGTTATTGATAACAGGAAAAGGTAGATGTAATATAACTAATAACTGTGAAATAGAGGAACTAATAGAAAATGTTCCGACAAACGGAAAATTCTTGTACAGTGCTTTTTATACATTTACAAATGACCAAGTAATAGACATGTTTAATGATTTGGGTGTTGAAACTAAAACAGAAAGAGGAAAAAGAGTCTTTCCAGTTAGTGACAAAGCTGTAGATGTAGTAAGAGCATTAGAAAGACAAATGAATAGTAATAAAAATGTAGAAGTTTTATTAAATTCCAAAGTAGATAAAATAATAGCAGAAGATGGAGCTGTAAAAAAAGTAGTTCTTTCTGATAAAAGAGAAATAGAGTGTGATAGTGTAATCGTTGCAACAGGAGGAGTTAGTTATCCAAAAACAGGTTCTACTGGAGATGGATATAGATTTGCCAAAAATTTAGGACATACAATAATAACTCCAAAGCCATCTCTTATAGGACTAGAAGTTATGGAAGATTATGTTGCTGATTTAGCTAAATTATCACTTAGAAATGTTAGTATAGAAGTTTATAATAGTAAAAATAAAAAGATATATGATGATTTTGGCGAGATGGAATTTACTAAATACGGCATAGATGGCCCTATCATAAAATCTGCAAGTTGTCGTATGGGAGATTTATCTAAAGATAATTATAAAATCGTATTAGATTTAAAACCTGCTTTAGATGAAGAAAAATTAGATAAAAGAATACAAAAAGATTTCCAAAAGTACTCAAATAAAAACTTCGAGAATTCTTTAAATGATTTATTGCCTAAACAACTAATACCTACAATAGTTAAATTAAGCAAGATAGATCCATATATAAAGGTAAATCAAATATCTAAAGAAGAACGAAAAAATTTAGTTCACCTTATAAAACATATAAGTTTTACAGTTAAAAATTATAGACCTATTGAAGAAGCTATAATAACTTCAGGTGGAATAAAAACTAGCGAAATAAATTCAAGTACTATGGAATCTAAATTAGTATCTGGGTTATTCTTTGCAGGTGAAGTAATAGATATTGATGCATATACAGGTGGATTTAATCTACAAATAGCATTTTCAACTGCATATTTAGCAGGTATAAACTGCTAAATAAAGCTTAAACATAATTAAATATATTTTAAATTCAAGTCTAAAAATTGAGATTCTTGTTTGGTACCAACTATTAAGAATTTTGTCACAAATTGTATGTATTATAAAACAAATATCTCATATAATACTACCAAGAAACAAAAATCACTAGAAAAGAGGTATTAAATATGTCAAACAATAATAATAACAAAACAGTAGTTCCACAAGCTAAACAAGCATTAAATCAAATGAAATTAGAAATAGCTAATGAATTAGGAATGGCTGATTATCAACAAGTTGACAAAGGAAATTTAACAGCTCGACAAAATGGTTATGTTGGTGGATACATGACTAAAAAATTAGTAGAAATGGCAGAACAACAAATGGCAGGTAAAGGACAAGTATAAACAACAATAATAGTAGAAAATAATTTAAAATAATAAGATTTTAGTGAAATAGAAGTGGTAAGCGCTTAATAATTTAAAGTGTTTACCACTTTATTAATTTTAGTATTAATAAAAAGAAATTATATTTTTGAATTATACACTTATATTTTTCTGCTTGTAGGTAAACATAAATAGGAGATATCTTTTATAAAGATATCAAATTTACTTATATATGATTAAGCTATAATCATTTAAATTTTAGACATAGGAGTGTATTATTATGGCAGCAGATTTTGAAAAAATAAAAAATGATTTTATAAATGCGGATTTGGATGAAAAAATACGTATTTATACAACAACAGAAGGACTTACAACAGAACAGTTTAGGGAATTATTAAAATATTATCCTATAAAATACTTATCAAAATTAGAAAAGGCATTGGGCTAGTAATAAAAACATATTACAAAATAAGAGCTGTTTTTATAGTATTTCATCAATTAGATTAAAATTCTAATAGAGAAAATGCAATATAAAAACAGCTCTTTTATTTATAATTTAGTTTGTTTTAGTTTTGCTTACGTATTTGTATATTTTTTCATTACCAATATCTATTTGATCAGTTTGAATATATTTTATAATAGCTTCAATGTCTTTTTTATTTAAATATTTTATAGGGATATTTAATGAACAGTCACTATTTTTAAGAATATTTTTCAAAAGTATCTGTAGAGAAACGGTAGATTTAATCGTATTTTTATTGTATTTAGACTCCATATAATTTTTAAAGTTTTCGTTTTGATTTTGCATTAAGGAGTTTATATAGTTTATATATGAATTTTGAAATTCAGCTTGGTTTATAACTGATTCATCTAAAATATCTAAAAGTATATTGTTTGCAAATATATTGTCAGCAAATTTTTCAGCAGTTAATTTTCCTGAGCTAATGCCTTTTTGATATTTTCTTATTACTCTTTTGGTCGTATTGTAAATTTGATTTCGTGTGTTTAAGTCTAATTCTTCTATTTGCATAATATTTATATTCTCATGATGTGTGAGAAAACCTCCTTTTTAGAATTTATTAATTGGATATTTATAAAACAAAATATGGCTTGAAATTTATTTAGAATAATAATTGTGCTACTTTTATTTTTAACAAAAAAAGACATTGCTATACATATATGTAAATATAAAAATTTAAGATTATGTGTAGTTTTTATATTTGTATAAAAATCATTTTTTAGTCAAAAATATGAATAAAAGGTAATAAAAACTTGAATATAGCTAATATAAATTAGGAGGTATTTTTATGATAAATGGAATAATGAAATTATTTTATACAGAAGTAGTTAAAAATAAAATGAGCAAGTTGCCAAATGGACAATATGAAGTTAACGATCAATTTAAAAAGGTACAAGGAATTTCTATCAAGATTGATAAAGTACTTTTTTTAGTATTTAAAATTTTAATTGCACTAGTTGTATTGTTTGTTGCTTCTAAAATAAATATATATTTTGGTATAGGAGTATTTTTAACAGAAATAATATATGTACTTTATAAAAAAAGCTTAAAGCCAAAAGTAGTATCTGAGATAGAAAATATAAAAAATAATATAAATACAAATGGAGAACAAATTTTAAAACAAAAAGGAATACAAGTAGGAGCGCATATTTTATCTATTGGAAAAATCAAAGATGAAAAGTTTCCTGTGGATGTAAATGATGACATGCTTTTAAAATTAAGTGAAAAACAATATCCAACAATCAAAGAGG
>NZ_CABQXJ010000029.1:0-31419 GCF_902468165.1 uncultured Intestinibacter sp. | reverse complement strand
CATCAAATTTTTTCATTTTATTCTCCTTAAACTAATTCTTTTTCATCTACATATTATATCAAAATACTACTTAATTAAACTTATTATTGTTATTTACTTCAATTGATTTTCTATATGTATTTAAATTATAATTTATTTAATACATATAAATATCTATTTAAATTTTGGGGGGATTTTTTATGGATAAGATTGTAAAGGCTTTAGCTCAGTCAAGACCTTTTCACAATTTAAGTGAAGAGACTTTAAGAGAAATAATACCTTTACTAAGAGGTAGTGTAAAGTTTTTTGAGAAAGGTGCTTTATTGATAGATGAAGGCGAATACATAGATTATATCGGGATAATTCTAAGTGGAAAATTAGCAGTATCTAATTTCTACTCTACTGGAGATGAAAGTTTAGTAAATAAACTTGAACCATCTTATTCTTTTGGACTCGAAATTACTTGTACATATGAAAAAATTAGCCCATTTTCAATCTATACATTGACTGATTCTGAAGTATTTATATTTAATCAAGATGTAATTTTTCAAAAGGGGTTTATATCAGAGGAATATCGATTTTTAATATTAGAAGATGTACTTAAGTTTATTGCTAATGAAAATATGAGAAAATATCATAAGATAAAGATAATATCTCATTATAAACTAAGACAAAAAATTATTGCATATTTATTATTAGAAAAGCAAAAACACAATAGTGATAGATTTACCATACCTTATAATCGCGAAGAGCTTGCAAAATTTTTATGTGTAAATAGAAGTGCTCTTTCTCACGAACTCAGCAATATGCAAAAAGAAGGTCTTATAAAATACAATAAAAATAAATTTGAAATACTTTCTATGAATATATAAATATTAGTATAAATTACTCCATATTGATATTTAATTTATACATCGTTGGCACAACAACATATTTATATTATTTATTAGTATATAATTATAGATAAGTCATACTATTGATTAATTTAACTTATATTTAGTTTATGTGCATAAACTAGTATTAAATAAAATACCATATCCTTATAATAAAGTTTCACCCCCTAAGTTTCGTGTAACTTAGGGGGTCCTTTGTGTTTAATATTTATGAACAAGTCACGATTTGCTCTTTTATATCTGAATAGATTTGAAGACCTTTCGTGTTATATACTTTTATGACATCTTGATTTATATTTGAATCTTGTACTATTTGTTTTACTATATTTTCTTTATTTTTAAGTTTACTTTCATTAAATACTACATCACTCTTATTATCAAATAACGCAACATAAAATATACCTGTCTCAACTAAGTCTTGGAAAAAGTGACTTCCATACGACAACTCTGGCATTAAATCTTTATTGCTGTATGCTATTTCACACATAACAGACATATTACATAATTCTGTGAATTTAACAGGAACGCCAAGTGCTGGATTACTACTTCCCCATCTACCTGGGCCCATAAGCATTGCATTTTTCCCTTTTAGCTTTTTGTTTATTATACCGACTTGTCTAGCAATATTATATTTCTCTACTTCTGGCAATTTTATATATTCCTCAGATGATATAAATACTATATAATCTATTGCAAGTCTCACATTTCCACCCATAAAGTTTCCTTTTGATGAAAATAAACAAGAATTTTTATCTTCTAATTTAGGCAATTCGACAGTCTTTCCAAGTCCTCTTGTTTGGAGCGGTCTACATTGAACAATATTAATTTTAAAATTACCTTGTCTGTCAAAGTTGGCCGTATATTCAATATCGACTGGATAATTGTATTTTGAAGATACAACTTTTAATATTTTTTTCATAGCTTCTGGAAACTTTGTACTTCTCAATAATCTTTCAAAATTCAATATAAATGGTATGTTAGATGTATCTACGCCAACTCTTTGAAGTCTTTCTTCTGTTTCTTTGTCTTTTGAGCCAAATAAATTACTTTGTGTTTTTAAATTACTTTTGACTGCATCATTTATCTTTATTGTCTCTAATTTATTTTTATTTAAATTTAAGACATCTACATAATGTTGTGAAAATTTTCGTGGGTCTTTCATAGTCATAGCAGAAAGTCTTGTAGGATCATCTAGAGCAACTATTCTTACATAGTCGTTGTTTACTCTATCTACTGCTCTAGTCCCAAGACCGAATACTAACCTTAGCATTCCTGCATCCATATCAATTTTCTTGTTCCAAACATATAAATTTGATGAATTTGCAACACCTGCTATATGAGGGAAGAAGTACTCTCCATAATAATCTCCAGAAACCCTCTGAACAAGTATAGCCATCTGTTCATCTCGTTTATCTAAACCTCGATTTTTTCTATAATTAAGTGCATCATCATTCATAGTGCTCGCATATACAGTTCTTATAGCATCTTCAAATGCTTTTAATCTCTCACTTGGATTTCCTTGGTTTATGCAAAATACGCTATCGTATTTTCCTGCAAATGCATTTCCAAAATTGTCTTCTAATAGAGAACTTGATCTTACAATTATAGGACATTGACCGTAATATTCTAATAAATGCATAAATTGTTCTCTTATCATCTCTGAAAACTTTCCACTTTTCATTCCATCTTGTAATTCTTTTGCGTATTTAAAATACCCTTCATCTGTCTTTTGTTTCATTCTCAAATCCCATAATCCATTTTCAACTATATAAGAATAAAATACATCTGTTCCAATATAAAATGAATCATGTGGCTCTAATATATCTTTAAATTCGTCTTTTGTTTCTTCTGATTTAGATATAATAGCAGTTGCCATAAGCATCCCTATACTCTTTCCACCTATAAATCCCGTACCTATTTCTCTAGATGCAATTTGGACCATATCGGCTAAAGTAAAATATTGATTGCACATTTTATTTATCTTTGCATCTTTTCCTACTAATATATCTATTAAATTTTGTTTCATTTTATCTTGAGTTAATTTATCTTGTGTTAGAGCTGCTTTTGCTTTGTTGAAGTTTATTCTCCAATAACCTAATCTTTTATTTCTCCAGTCAAAATGAGAAAATAATTTTGATGCTTCACCGCTTGATGTTATTGTTGTAACCTTGTCTCCTTCCACCTTATGTGGAAAGAATAAAATTGGAGTATATCTATCTTCTACCTTTAAAGGATGTATATAGAAATTTCCTTCTACATTATATATATCCATTAAAACTTGTGCTGTCTCTCTTATTTTAGCTATTGTGTCATAAGTATATGAATTTCTTTTTATAGAAAAATATGCAACTGCTCCTATTTTATATAGATATGGACATGTAACTTTAAAAAAGTTAACTGTCATCAAATCGGAATACCATCCTCTTTGAATATATGTAAGACTGTCAAATACATATACTGTATCTTCACTTTGAGTTTTTATTATATTTCTAACCGACATTGTAAATTCTTCAAACCCCTTATCTAAATCAAGTTCAAATAAATTTATAGAATCTATATCGTCTATTATCGGCTCCATCTTTCCAAACTTTATATAGTTTACTTTTTTACCGTCATCTATTGCCTTTTTAGCAAAAGCATTTGCGACATATTTATAGTTATTTATATCCTCGACTTGCCATACAACATTATCTCCAGGATACAATCCTCCCATTATATCGTCAAAACCTTTTATACCTGTACTAATATTATCCACAAAAACCCCTCCTTTGCAGAAAACCTCTTAATTTAAATTGTATCATATGACATATTTTTATCCTTAATATAAATAAGTATTTATATATTAATCTTATTTTCTAACTTTTATATCTAATTTTTTATTTAAATTAAAAAATACCGCAAAACCAAACCTTATATTTGCGGTATCTTCATCTAAACTATATTAAAATATTGTAGAGCATATGCTATTCCATCTTCATCTACATCTTTTGTTATAAAGCTCACGATTTTTGATAAATCCTGTTTTCCATTTGCCATCAAAACTCCATTTGGACAATATTCAAACATAGCAGTATCGTTATAGCTATCTCCAAAAGCATAGCTATCTTCTTTTTCTAAATTAAAATAATCTAATAAAAACTGCATTCCACTTGCTTTTGAATGACCTTTTGGAACAACTTCAAAGAAATTGGCTCCTCTATCTATATAGTCGAAGTCCTCATTTTCTAAGTATTCTACAATATTATCTCTCTTATCTTCATTTTCTAATGTAAAGCAAAATTTATCAAAAGACATATCTTCACTTTTTAAAGATTTTATTGGAAATCCTCTATCCATAAATAATTTAATTTTATTTTGTTTTTCTGGATTTTCTGTTTCCAAATCCATATATATATATTCTGTTCCTTCAATAATGACATCTGCTTCATTATCTTTTAACATATTTAAAATATCAGTGTATTTATTTTTATCGATAGTTTTATAATATAAAACTTTTCCACCGATTTCTATATAAGTTCCACATCCACAAATATATCCATCAAAGCCCATATCTTGAAGTCTTGGCTCAATTAAGGCTCTTGTTCTCCCTGTATTTATAATTGTTATATGGCCATTTTCTTGAGCTCTCTTTAGAGCAGTTTTTGTACTTTCTGGTATCTCCCCACTAGACTCTGAAATTAATGTTCCATCAATATCAAAGAACAATATTTTTCTATTACTCATTTATTT
The DNA here is from genome assembly GCF_902468165.1 of uncultured Intestinibacter sp. Taxonomy (NCBI): domain Bacteria; kingdom Bacillati; phylum Bacillota; class Clostridia; order Peptostreptococcales; family Peptostreptococcaceae; genus Intestinibacter; species uncultured Intestinibacter sp. The sequence goes on along the minus strand of NZ_CABQXJ010000029.1, from coordinate 26,818 downwards.
CCTCCTTAAGTGTTTTCCTCTGTCCCCTAAAATTACATTATCTATATCATTTACTATTGTTTCTCTTTCTTCTTGTTTTAAAGAGTCATTTTCATATATTTTTTTACGCAAATCTCTGAGCATATCATTTTTATGCTTTAGTTTTTTATTGTATTTAGCTTCTATTTCACTAAAACTTTGATTCAACTTATTTATAAGAGATGCCATCTCGTCTGAACTCCCGGCTATCCTGTTGAGCAACATTAAGTTTTGTGCTAAAAGGTCGGGAATATCATAGTCATGGCTATATCTGAGTTGATGATCTATTTCTCCATATCCTTCTTCAAAAATAGTTCTTACTTGTATTTCGATTATAGATGAATCGTATTTTGTACCGTATTTAATTAAATAGTGAACTGACCTATATCCTGATATTCTAGACCTTACAGGAATAGATTTTTCTTCAAATGGGGCTACATTGTCACCCTCTCTTATATTCGCTACTATCTCTATTACTTCCCATCTTTCTGTTATAAATTTATGGATTTCTTCCCAGTCTTCTTTAAAAAGATGTATAACACGTATTCCCATTAAATCGGTAATTTCATCTTTATAGTTTTGGATACTAAAATTAAAATTATCACCGTATTTTTCTCTTCTGTCAGGAGTTTTTCTGACTAATTTTTGTAATAACCTTTTTGGATCTTTAACCCTCGTTTTTACAGAATGCACCTTTGGATGTTGCCTCAACACATTTGCAACATAAGTTAATCTAGCATCACAAATATCAATAGATTTTTTATAATCTTGTAGTATGTTATATAAATCAACCCAATTTATATTTAAATCTATTAAATCTTGTGCATCCAAACCGTACATATCTAAAAAATAATTTCTGTCCATATGCCATACTTACCTCCCTAACTAATTTTGCTTATTTAAACTTCTGTCAAGTGAATAGAATTTAATAGTGTTTTTTGCTTTTTTCTCTATATTTAGAAGGTATTATACCTGTTGATGCTTTAAATTGAGATGTAAATGAGCTAGCTTTTCTAAATCCAATTTCTTTAGCTATATCACTTAAAGAATAGTCTGTTGTTTCTAGTAGTACTTTGGCCTTTGATATTCTTATCTTTATTAAGTAAGAATGTGGCGTTTCTCCGAGCGCCTTTTTAAAAGCAGAGCCAAAGTAATTTTTAGATAACCCTGCTAACTGTGCCATCTCTTCTATTTTTATTTCTTTATTATAATTATGATTTATAAAATCTGCAACTAAATATATACCTTTTTGGTAGCTTTGCTTTTCCTTAAAAATATCTATTGTTTTATTTGTCTTTCCTGTAATTATCTCTCTACATAAAAGATTTGCTATCATATCTAGTTTAGTTGAATCTTTTTTATCATATTTTTTAAATTCTTCTGCAAATATATGCAAATAAAATTTTAATTCTCTCGATAAGTATATAGGATGACTAAATATGTTATCCTCACAATTTAATTCATCCATTATATTTTGTAGATAATCTTTCTTTACAAGAATATCTGTATATTCTACATTAGAAAGTCCGTACTTTATTCCATGATTTTGTTGACTTTTGATTGTGTATATATATCCTATCTCTCCAAAAAATATACTGTCTTCATTTATTAAAAAAGGTATTGGACTATTTGGAATAAAAAATTCATATTCATTGTGACTATGTACTCTTGATTTTGTTATAGATTCATATAAAGATTTAGACTTTGCTATAAATATATTTTTATTATAGTATATATCACAGTTTTCGTATAATTCCTTAGCTCTTTGCTCATATGAATTGACTATATCAATCATAAAAATTCCTCCATTCTCATAAGAACTAATGCATTATAAAACTATACGTTTATTCCTTACATTTTTCTTCAAACCAATCCCAAGTCATATCATATCGTCCTTCAAGTAACCATTCTGGGCATTGTTTGCCGTTATAATCTTGATGCTTTTTTAAACCTAATCCGTCTTGATAATTTTTTAAAATCTTGTACAGTTCTATAGCATTTAAATAAGCTTGTCTCTGTTTATACATATTGTTGTACATACAGATTTCAATAGATATACCAGTTAAATTTCCGTATTCTGTTCCTTGTGCATATGCCTGCCAATTTAAAGGAACATTTTGTATTATTTTATCGTATCCTACTGTTATTGTCCACGATGCTTTTCTATATTTTGAATAACTTGTTCCCGCATATGGGTCGCTATTTGCATTTTTTAATGACTCATACATCTGTTCTGCATCAACATCTATACATGCAGTTTGATGTATTACTACATCTGTAGGTTTTATTACCTGTGCTGATATACAAGATCCTTTTTCTAACAATTTATCTGATATTACTTCTGCTCTTCCTATTTTTGTTCCATTTATAAGTACATTATCACTTACATATGATTTTGATGAAGAACCATAACTTAAATTTAATTTACTTATTAATAGACAAATTAAAAATACTATCATTATAAGATAAAAAGTTATATTCTTGTTTTTCTTAAAAAAATCTATATCAATAGATTTTAATTGTCTTTTGCTCATACTAAAATCCCCCATATATTATATTGTATCTCAATTTACATTTTATTTCTCATATATACATAATATCGTGAAAAAATGTTTTTTTCATTTTAAATTCCTTAACTTTTCTTAATTTCAAAAAATAAAAGCCTCCTATTGGAGACCTTCATACTTATCCTCAAAAAATATATTTATTTTTTCTATTACATCACATAGAACTTCTTGTTCTTCATCGTTATAAGAGTTTAATGTTGCTTGTACCATTTCTTTGTGAAAATCTGCATGTATTTTATAAGCATGCTTTCCCTTTTCAGTTAGACTTACTAACACAACTCTCCTATCTTCTTCCGTTCTCGATCTTTCAGCATAGCCCTTTTTTATAAGTCTATTAATTGCAGAAGTTAGCGTTCCAACTGTTATTCTTAAGTCATGGGCAATTTCTCCCATAGTTCTGTTTCCTTGAGTTCCTATTGCATCGATTGTGTGTATCTCTGTTATAGATAAATCTTTTATCTCAGAACTTTTTAAAACCTTTTCTTCTATATGTAAAATATCATTAAATAATTGCACCAAAAGTGAATTTAATCGTTCCGCTCTCTTTTCCATTTTATTTTCTCTCCATATTTATTTTAATCTTAAATGTATTATAATAAATTTTAGAAATAATTTCAATTGATATTATACTTCATAAAAGTTACCCATTTGTCTAAATTTATCATATCTCTTTTGTAATAAATCTTGTTTTTTTATATCAATTAAATTATTTAAATCTGAATTTATGAGTCTTTTTATGTTGTCTGAAACTAAAGAAGGATTTGTATGTGCACCTTCTATTGGTTCATCTATTATATTATCTATTATTCCCAAACTAAGTAAGTCTAAAGCTGTTATTTTCATAACTTCTGCTGCTTCTTTAGTTCTTGATGAATCTTTCCATAAAATTGTCGCAAATCCTTCTGGAGATAAAATAGAGTAAATCGAATTTTTAAGCATATACACCTTATCAGATACACTAAGTCCCAATGCCCCTCCACTGCCGCCTTCTCCTGTTATTATTGATATTATTGGTGTTTTTAGTCTACTCATTTCCATTAAATTCTGTGCAATTGCCTGACCTTGGCCTCTTTCTTCTGCCCCAACTCCACAATATGCACCTGGTGTATCGACAAAACATATTATAGGTCTATTAAATTTTTCAGCTTGTTTCATAAGTCTTAATGCTTTTCTATATCCTTCTGGATGAACCATTCCGAAATTTGTATCTACATTTTCTTTTAGATTTTTACCTTTATTAACTCCTATTACTGTTACACTTATTTTATCTATTGATGCAATTCCACCTATTACTGCTTTGTCGTCTCTAAAATTTCTATCACCATGGAATTCAATAAAATCATCGAAAATATTTTCTATATAAAATCGTACGTTTGGTCTTTCTTTATTTCTCGCTATCTCTACAATATTCCATACTTCATTCTTTTTATCCTTCAACATCTACCACCACCTTTAGATATTCTTCTCTTTATATTCCATGTAATTTAAGTACTCTTGATAAATAATTTTTTAAATTTTTTCTATCTACAATATCATCTACAAATCCCTTTTCTAACATAAATTCTGCACTTTGGAAGTCTTCTGGTAATTTCTGATTTATTGTATTTTCAATTACCCTACGCCCTGCGAATCCTAAAATTGCTCCTGGTTCAGAGATTATTATATCTCCAAGCATTGCAAAACTAGCGGTTACTCCTCCTGTTGTTGGATTTGTTATTACACTTATATACAAAAGTCCTGCTTCATCATGTTTTGCTATTGCTGCAGATGTTTTTGCCATCTGCATAAGTGAAATTATTCCTTCTTGCATTCTAGCTCCTCCAGAAGCAGTAAATATAATAAGCGGAAGTTTATTTTGTGTTGCATATTCTATAATTCTTGTAATTCTTTCACCGACAGCACTTCCCATACTTCCCATCATAAAATTACTATCCATTATTGCAGTTGCTACTTTTTTTGAATTTATATTTCCAACCCCACAAAGTACACCTTCTTCTAAATCAGATTTTTGTTCAGCTTTTTTTAACTTTTCTTCATATCCTGAGAATTCTAGTGGATTTTTAACTTTTATTTCTTGAAACATCTCAATAAAGCTATCTTTATCAAATATTTGATTTATCCTTTCTTTTGCAGATATATTGAAGTGGTAATTACAATTAGGGCATACATAATCATCATTTTTTAGATCTTCTAAATAAATTATACTCTTACATTTTTTACAATTTATCCATTTTCCATTTGGTATATTAGGTATAAATTCTTTATCTTTTAGTGGTTTGCTACTAACTGTTATATATTCTTGTTTTCTAAATAAATTTTTAAGCATTATTTCTCACCAACTTTTCTGCTATAAATGATGTATCATAATTTCCTTTTACAAAATCTCTATTATTTAATATACTGTATTGAAAATCTATATTTGTCTTTACTCCTCCTATTGCAAATTCTCCTAGCGCTCTTTTCATCTTTATTATTGCTTCATCTCTAGTAGCGCCATATGTTATCATCTTTCCTATCATTGAGTCGTAGTATGGAGGTATTTCATATCCAGAATAAATTGCACTGTCAACTCTAACCCCTGGGCCTAATGGTATATATAATTCTTTTATAAGTCCTGGAGATGGTCTAAAATTATTATCTGTGTCTTCGGCATTTATTCTGCATTCAATCGCATTTCCGCTTATACAAATATCATCTTGAATCAAATCTAATTTCTTTCCCGATGCTATTTTTAATTGTTCCTTAACTATATCTACCCCTGTAACCATTTCAGTTATAGGATGTTCAACCTGAATTCTAGTATTCATTTCCATAAAGTAAAAATTGCAATCTTTATCCACAAGAAATTCTATTGTCCCTGCATTTTTATAATTTACAGCCTTTGCTGCACATTTTGCAACCTCTCCCATTTTTTCTCTAAGTTTTGGATTTAAAAAAGTAGATGGTGCTTCTTCTAGCACTTTTTGATTATTTCTTTGAAGTGAACATTCTCTTTCGCCTAGATGAATTGTATTTCCATATTCATCAGCTAAAATTTGAAATTCTATATGTCTTGGTTTTTGTATAAATTTTTCTATATAAATTCTATCATCTGAAAAACATGCTTTTGATTCTAACTTTGCAGCGTTATAGTTGTGTTCAAATTCACCTTCTTCATTTACTATTCTAATTCCTTTTCCACCACCGCCAGCAGCTGCCTTTATCATTACTGGAAAACCAATTTCCTTTGCTATTTCAAGTGCTTGTGAAACTGAAGTTATTTCACCTTCATATCCAGGAACTACAGGTACATTTGCTTTTTTCATAACTTCTCTTGCTTTAGCCTTATTTCCCATAAGTTCTATAATCTTATAATCTGGTCCTATATATTTTATATTGCACTCTTCACACATCTTTGCAAATTTAGGATTTTCAGATAAAAAACCAAACCCTGGATGAATCCCTTCACACCCAGTAAGCACACATGCACTTAATATATTAGTCATATTCAAATAGCTATCTTTACTTTGCGGTCCCCCTACACAAACTGCTTCATCTGCCATCTGTGTATGAAGTGCATATTTATCAGCTTCTGAATAAATCGCAACTGTAGATATACCAAGTTCTCTACATGCACGTATTATTCTAACTGCTATTTCTCCTCTATTTGCTATTAAAATTTTCTTTAGCATCTTATCACCTACCCAATTGCAAACATTATTTCACCTTGGCAAACTACCTTTCCATCTACACTTGCATACCCAGTTCCAACTCCTATAGATCCTCTTAATTTTGTTATCTCAATTTCTAAATCTAATCTATCCCCAGGCATTACTTGTTGCTTCCATCTTACTTTGTCTGCTCCCACTAAAAAACCTATTTTCCCTTTGAATTCTTCTTTTGAAAGAATACAAATAGCACCCATTTGTGCCAAAGCTTCTAATATCAAAACTCCTGGCATTACTGGATAATCTGGAAAATGTCCATTGAAAAATTCTTCATTTATAGATATATTTTTAAATCCTTTTGTTCTTTTTCCTTCTTCAACTTCTTCTACTCTGTCTATCATTAAAAATGGATATCTATGTGGTAAAATTTCTTTGATTTCTTTTGCTCCTAACATAATTTTCTCCTATAATTTTTTCACCTTAAATAATTCTTGTCCATATTGGACCATCTTGCCCTCTTGTGCCATAATCTCAACTATCTCACAATTAAATTCAGCATTTATTTCATTCATCAATTTCATTGCTTCGACTATGCAAACTATATCACCTTTGCTTACCTTGTCCCCTTTTTGAACAAAAGGCTCTGCATCAGGTGATGATTTTGAATAAAATGTACCAACTATTGGAGATTTTATAAAATCTATATTTTCTTCTAATTGTGACTTGTTCGTCATATTTTCATTTTCTTTAATATTTATTTTTGAAGAAATTGTATTGTTATGTTGTTTTTCTTCCTTATTTTCTATTGCTGAAACTTCATTTTGTATTTTATTAGATACATAATCTCTAGACATACTCTTGTCTATTTTTATATATCCATCTTCATTCTCCAATTCAAAATAAGCTAATTTTGAATCGTCTAAAATAGAAATTAATTCTTTTACTTCATTAAAATTCATAGTGTCCTCCGATTAATCCCACTTTTTAAATAATAGACATGCATTATGTCCTCCAAATCCAAGTGAATTGTTAAGAGCATATTTTAAATCTGCACATCTTCCTTTGTTTGGAACATAATCCAAATCTAATTCTTCTTCACTTTCTGTATAACCTATTGTTGGAGGTATAAACCCTTCATTTAATGCTCTTACACATATTATTGATTCAACCGCTCCCGCTGCACCTAATAAATGACCTATCATTGATTTTGTCGATGATATTGGTATATTTTTCGCATCTTCTCCGAAAGCATTTTTTATAGCTCTAGTTTCATATAAGTCATTGTAGTAAGTAGATGTCCCATGTGCATTTATGTATGAAACATCGTTCATTTTTACATTTGCTTCTTTGACTGCGTTTTTCATCGCATTTGCTGCAGCTACTCCTTCTGGTGATGGAGAAGTTATATGATATGCATCACATGTTGAGCCATATCCAACGATTTCTGCAAGTATATTAGCACCTCTTTTTTTAGCATGTTCTAAACTTTCGATTACTAATATTCCAGCACCTTCTCCCATTACAAATCCTCCTCTATCTTTGTCAAATGGAATTGATGCTTTAGTTTTATTTTTGCTAGTTGATAATGCTCTCATATTTGCAAACCCTGCAATTGCAATCGGTGTAATTGATGATTCACAACCACCAGTTATAGCTATATCAGCATAACCATCTTTTATATGTCTGTATGCATCTCCTATACTATTAGTTCCCGTTGCACAAGCTGTTACTACTGATGTACACATTCCTCTAGCCCCAAATTTAATTGCGATGTTTGCTGCTGCTGCATTTATTATAGTCATTGGTATATACATTGGTGATATTCGTTTTATCCCTTTAGTATGTAGCGTTTTGAATTCTTTTTCATTAGTATTAAATCCACCAATACCTGAACCTACTATAACTGCAAATCTGTCTTTATCTATTTGATTTAAATCTAATTTTGCATTTTCAACCGCCTCCATACTTGCAATCAGTGCGTATTGAGTAAATTTATCTAATCTTCTACATTCTTTTTTATCTAAAAATTTTTCTATGTCTAAGTTCTTTACTTCTCCCGCAAATTTCACATCTAATCCTTCTGTATCGATTGATTTTATTGTATCTATTCCTAATTTTCCAGATTTGGCATTTTCCCAAAATTCAGTTTCTGTATTTCCAATTGGAGTTACAGCCCCCATTCCTGTTATAACTACTCTATTTTTCATTTAATCCTCCTATTTTTCGAATTACATAGCCATTCCACCATCTACGTGAATTACTTGGCCTGTTATATAATTTGAATTTTCACTGCCTAAAAATAATGCCACATTTGCTATATCTTCAACATTTCCAAATTTATTTAATGGTATTTGTGATAATATTTTTTTCTTTTGATCATCACTCAAAATCTTGGTCATATCTGTATCTATAAATCCTGGGGCTATTGCATTAACTGTGATATTTCTGCTTCCTATTTCTTTTGCAAGTGATTTTGTCATCCCGATTAATCCAGCCTTTGATGCACAATAATTAACTTGTCCTGGATTTCCAACCATACCTACTACAGATGCCATATTTACTATTTTTCCGTATTTTTGCTTTAACATTATCGGAGTCACTGCTTTTAAACAGTTGAAAGCCCCTTTTAAATTTGTTTTTATTACTCTATCAAAATCTTCTTCTTTCATTCTTATAATAAGATTGTCTTTTGTTATTCCAGCATTGTTTACTAATATATCAACTCTTCCAAATTCTTTTTTTGCTTCTTTTATAAGATTTTCTGCTTGTTCTAATTCGCTTACATCTGCTTTTACTACTAATACTTGAGAACCTAAATCTTCTAATTCTTTTTTAACTTTTAATGCTTCTTCCTCATTATTTCTATAATTAATAACTACATTTGCCCCTTCTTTTGCAAATTTTGTAGCTATACATTTTCCTATGCCTCTTGATGCACCTGTTATTACAGCACATTTTCCCTTTAACATAAAATCCTCCATTTTAGCTTTTATAAGTTTTATAAAGCCACTTTAATATATAATTTCTTTATAATTCCAAATTTGATATTGTGCTTTCTAATGAATCAATATCACACACATTATATATTTTTACTGATTTATCTATTTTTTTTACAAATCCACTTAATGCTTTTCCTGGGCCAACTTCTATAAAAGTGTCCACACCCTTGTTTATTAAATCTCTTATGCTCTTTTCGAATAAAACTGGTGACATTATTTGTTGTCTAAGTAGCTCTTTTATATCATCGTCTTTTTTATAGGGGGCACCTTTTACATTTGAATATACAACCTTTTTAAAATCATTTATATCTGCTTTTTTTACTTCTTCATAAAATTTATAACTTGCATCTTTGTACATCGAACAGTGAAACGGACCACTTACCTTTAATGGAAGTGCCCTTCCACCAAGTTCTTTTGCTATTTTAACACTCGCCTCTAAAGCTTTTACTTCTCCTGAAATTACTGTTTGACCAGGACAATTATAATTTGCACCTTCGACTAATCCAAATTCACTTGATCTTTTTATCAATTCTTCAATCTTTTCTGGACTTAATTTTAAAACTGCCACCATACTTCCTTCTTCTGGGCTTATAGCACTATCCATTATCTCAGCTCTCTTTTTGATTAGTTTAATTCCATCTTCAAAACTTATCACACCAGAATCAACAAGTGCACCATATTCACCTAATGAAAGTCCCAAGGTATACTTAGCAGAAATTCCTCTAAGCTCTACAGCCTTAGCACATGCAAGCGATGTAAGTAGGATTGCTGGTTGTGAATATTTAGTTCTTTTTAAATCATCTTCATTACCATTAAAAATCATCTCTTTCATAGGCATATTTAAAATCTCATCACCCATATCGAATATTTCTTTACATTCATATATATTGTCATATAAACTTTTTCCCATGCCTACATATTGTGAACCTTGCCCTGGAAAAAGAAATGCTATATTCTCATTCATAATCTCCTCCATATAAAACTTGTGTAATTTATTTATGCATTGAATTTAAAACTTATATTATTTGTCTATTTATAATTTATACATTTATCAAACTCAGTCATTAGCTCTTCTATTATTTCCTTGCAACTTTGCTCCTTTTTCACAAGTCCCGCTATTTGACCTGCCATAACACTTCCATTTTCTGTGTCACCTTCTATAACTGCTTTTCTTAAAGCACCTCTAGTTAAAGATTCTAGTTTTTCAGAATTCGAATTACTTTTTTCTATTTTTATATACTCTCTAGTTAGTTTATTTCTAAGAACTCTTACTGGATGAGAAGTTGAAGTCCCTGTAACTTCTGTTTCTATATCTTTAGCTTTTAATACTTTTTCTTTATAGTTTTTATGTACATTACATTCATTTGAAACTAAAAAGCGAGTTCCCATTTGGACACCGACAGCTCCCAACATAAATGATGCCGCGATTCCTCTTCCGTCTCCAATTCCCCCAGCTGCTATAACTGGAATATTCACTGCATCTACAACTTGTGGAACTAAACTCATTGTAGTCGTTTGGCCTATATGTCCGCCAGACTCCATTCCCTCAGCTATCACGGCATCTGCACCGAACTTCTCCATTCTTTTTGCAATCGCTACTGATGGAACTACTGGAATAACCTTAATTCCGTGACTTTTCCACATTTCTATATATTTACCTGGACTTCCTGCACCAGTTGTAACTACAGGGACTTTTTCATTACATACTAAGTGTGCTATCTCATCTGAATTATCTTGCATAAGCATTACATTTACACCAAATGGTTTATCTGTTAGCTCCTTTGCTTTTCTAATTTGGGCTCTTACAACTTCTGTTGGTCCAACACCACTTATTATCCCAAGGCCACCTGCCTCACTAACTCCAACAGCAAGAGAGGCATCTGCAATCCATGCCATACCTCCTTGTATTATTGGATATTTTATATTCAATAATTCTGTTATCACATTACAATTCATAACCTCGTTAAATCCTCTCTTAATATATTTTAATAAATCTAACTAAATAGCTAGTTAGATTTATTTGGATTTATTAAATTTTCACTTTGCAATAATCTTACTTAACTGCAACTTTTCCTTCTATGTATGCAACTAAATCTTGAACTGATTTTAGATTTTCAGCATCATCTATTTCAATATCGAATTCTTCTTCTATCTCAGTAACTAATTCAAAAACATCTAGTGAATCTATTTCTAAAGATTCAAAAGTACTTTCCAATTTTATATCGTCCTTTTCTAAAGATAAGCTTTCTACCATTATTTCTTGTATTTTTTCAAACATAATTTTTCCTCCTAATTTTGATATTAATTTTTTGTTTTTTAATTTTATCTTAGTAAATCTTTTATTCCCTTATTTTTGTATAATTTATTAAATTAATTTTGAGTATTATCCCAAATTAATTATTTTGCCATTTTATTAAGCAGGCTCCAGACGTAAGCCCTGCCCCAAATCCAACTGCAATTAATTTATCTCCTTTTTTAAGCAAATTCTTTTCACTCATTTCGCTTATTGCAATTGGTATTGATGCTGCTGAAGTATTTCCATATTCATCTATATTTATATAGAATTTATCCACAGGAATTTCTAACTTCTTGGCAGCAAATTGAATAATTCTTTCATTCGCCTGGTGCGGTATTATATAAGCTATATCTTCTAGACTTAAATCATTTTTTCTTAAAATTTGCTTTATTAGACTTACTATCTCAACTGTTGCAAATTTAAAAATCTCACTTCCATTCATATTTAAGTATGGATTCATTCTTATTTTCTCATCGATATATGGGTTTGTTAAATCCTTAGCGCCAATAGTGAGATTTTCCCACTTTATTCCTTTTGATTTACATATGACATCTAAAATGCCTTCATTTTCACTAAGTGATAAGACCACAGCCCCAGCACCATCTCCAAATAAAACACATGTTGATCTATCATTCCAATCAATTGATTTTGATAAAGTTTCAGCACCGATTACTAAAGCTTTTTTTATATTATTTGAAACCATTATAGATTTCGCAACATTAATTCCATATATAAATCCAGAACATGCAGCACCTAAATCAAATGCAAATGCATTTTTTGCTCCTATATTTTTCTGAACTATACAAGCTGTAGCAGGTGTATACATATCTGGTGTGCATGTGGCAACGATTATTAAATCTATGTCACATACATCTATATTCGAATCATGAATTGCATTTAAAGCTGCTTTTGATGCTATATCTGATGTATTTTCATTTGTAGTAATATGCCTTTGTTTTATACCAGTTCTTGAAACTATCCATTCATCACTCGTTTCTACAATCTGACTTAACATATTGTTAGTAACTATTTTTGATGGAATATATTTTCCAACACCAGCTATAACTACATTGTTCATCTATTACCCCCTCTTTTAGTTACAAAATATTTGTTTTTACAATTATTTATATATTAAATATTTTGATTATCAAAATTTATTATGAACAAAATATATTATATTCAAACAAAAAAGTCAACTATATTTTTTATAGTCATAACTCTCAAAGAATATAAAAATATTGAAAACACTAATTTTGCAAAACTTATGTTTTTTTAAAAAACATTATAATTTACCTATTAAAAATATTTTTCTTTATTTAGATAATTTTTTATAGTATAATGAGCTCAATCTTAGTAAACCTTTTATATCCTATAGGGAGGAAACTTATGAAACCATTAATAATTGGAGATTTAATTATAAAAACACCTGTAATTCAAGGTGGAATGGGAATTGGAATATCCAGAGAAAATCTTGCATCAGCTGTTAGTAATGCTGGAGGACTTGGAGTAATTTCAGGTATAAATATAGGATATGATGAAGAAGGATTTAATAAAGATCCGCTTTCTACAAATCTAAAATCATTAAAAAAACATATACAAAAAGCAAAAGAATTATCAAATAACAAACCTCTAGGTATAAATCTTATGGTTGCTATGAATTTTTATGAAGAACATGTAAAAACTGCTATCGAAGCTGGAATTGATATTATAATATCAGGTGCCGGACTTCCTATAAAATTACCGAAATTTATAGGAAATTCAAACGTTAAAATTGCACCAATAGTATCTTCTGCTAAGGCATGCAAATTATTACTTAAAATGTGGGATAAAAAATATAATAAAACTGCTGATATGATAGTAGTTGAAGGACCAAAAGCTGGTGGTCATCTAGGATTTCATAGAGATGATTTAAAAGATATAGATTCTATAGATTATGATGGAGAATTTATGAGAATATTAGAAATCACAAAAGAATATGGCCAAAAATACGACAAAGAAATACCAGTAATAGCCGCTGGTGGTATTTCAACAAGCTCTTATGTGAAAAAATATATAAATATGGGAGCTGCAGGAGTACAAGTCGGAACTTTATTTGTAGCAACAGAAGAATGTGATGCAAATATAACCTTCAAAAATACATATATCAAATGCAAAAAAGAAGATATAAAAATCATTAAGAGTCCAGTTGGTCTTCCTGGAAGAGCTATTTACAATAAATTTTTAGAAAAACTTGAATCAAATAAACCTAAAATAAAAAAATGCTATAACTGTATGGAAACATGTAATCCTTCATCTACGCCTTACTGTATATCTCAAGCACTTATAAATGCGGTAAATGGTGATATAGATAATGCCCTTTTATTTTGTGGTGCTGAGACTTATAAAATAAATAAAATTAAAACTGTAAAAAAAGTTGTAGATGAATTAATATCAGGAATTTAATAACTTAGATGCTGTTCCTGAAACAGGTGCAATCGTATTTGCAACATTCCCAAAAGTAAAAAATACAATAGGATTCCCAGCGCGTGTGTTTGCAATATATGAAGTTTAAATTTTAAAATAAATTAATTTCGAAGGTTATAAATTATGTCTTATGAATATGATGAACAACACATAAGATTTCTAAAATTAAAAGAATCACTATTCGACAAAGAAACTACTTATCTAAGTACTATAGATAAAGAGATGATGGGACTTGTAATATCATCAACAAACGGGTGCACATATTGCCTAACTACACATGGTGATATACTACGTGGCCTTACAAAAAGTAGACACACTTACATATAATTATAGAATAGCTAAACTAACAGACAAACAACGTGCTCTTTGCGACTTTGCCTATTTTACAACTGCAAAACCTAGAGAAATCGACAAAGACCAAGTTGAAAAATTAAGAGCTGTTGGATTTAACGACCATGAAATACTAGAAGCATCATTTGTCGTAGGATTTTTCAATTATACAAATAGATGAGTTAGTTCTATAGGTGTTACCTAACCCTGGTAACTTTAATCATAATAGAAATTTTAAATAATGATAATCTTGTTTCACTTAAAATGGCAATGCTAATTAATAGCACTGCCATTTTTTAATAATTATTTAATTTATATTAATCTTACCCAATACCACCTAACAGTATTCCGACTACAAATACAAATATAGATATAAATACATAAACGTATTTAGCTGTAGATTTAAACCAAGAACCTAATGTTTTGCTTGAACCTGTTTCTATTTCTGCTCTTGCCTTGTCAACTCCGATTACCCAGAAGAACATAACACCAGCGATAAATGCTCCAAGTGGCGCTATATATATAGATGAGAAATCTAATAATGTTCCTAAAATATTTCCGTCCTCTACGAATAAACCTATAGCAAATGCTACTATACATACACCTATTACAGCTATTTTTCTATCTATATGCAAATTATTTTGTATAGCTTCAATTGGCACTTCTAATAAACATACAAGTGTAGTTATAGATGCACAAATTAATGATATAAAGAATAATATCGCAAATACTCTACCAAAAGGCATTAATTTAAATACTGATGGCAATGTTATAAATAATAGTGGTGGTCCTGATGCTGGATCTAAACCAAACGCAAATACTGAAGGTATTATAACAAGTGCTGCTGTTAACGCTGCAATTGTATCAAATAATACTGTTTTTCTTGCTCCATCTATTACATCATTATCTCTTCTTAAGTAACTTCCATATACAAGCATACCAGAACCTGAAAGTGATAATGAGAAAAATGCTTGTCCTAATGCATATATCCAAGTTTTTGGTTGAGATAAAAACTCCCATTTTGGTATACATAGATATTTAAATCCATCCACAGCACCATCTAATGTACAGACTCTAACTAAAAGTATTAAAAATAATACATAAAATGCTGGCATCATTACTTTGTTTATCTTTTCAATTCCTGAAGATATTCCAAATAATGATACTATTAACACTATTAGTAATGCTATAAAGTGCCATGGTACGCTTCCAAATGAACCTGATATTTGTCCAAAATATGCTCCAGAATCTGTTGCAGTTAATGCACTTCCTGTTATATATCCAACTAAAAATCTTATAAACCAGCCTACTACTATTGCATATCCAATTGCTATTATAAATGTCCCTACTACAGGAATTACTCCTAATACTTTTCCACCTTTTTTCCCCTTAGTTTGTAAGGCTTTGTCAAATGCACCGATTGGACCTGACTGCATCATTCTACCAAATGCAAATTCGCCCATCAATCCTGTTGAGCCTAAAAGAATTATAAATATTATATAAGGTATTAAAAATGCAGCTCCACCATATTGACCTATTCTGTATGGAAATAACCATATGTTTCCCATTCCAACTGCAGAACCTACACATGCTAAGATAAATCCTATATTAGAAGTAAAACTGTCCCTTTTTGTTAAAGTTTGTTCCATATCATTTGTGATTTAGACTAAGATCTAAAATCACGTTCCCCCTCTTCTATTTTTACTAATTTTTCTTCTACTATTTCTCTTACTTTTTCGCTTGGTAATTTATTAAGTTCTTCTTTTATTAATGTAGTTCCTTCTTTGTCTTTATTGTGTTCATCATATCCACCGACACTAGTTTTTGAACCAGCACCCATTTGAGATACGCCTAAATGTAGTGCCATTTTTCTAGCTTCTGCAGATTCTCTTCTGAGTCAGTCTAACTAAATGGTAGCACTGTTTACAAAATACAGCAACATTTCTTGATATTTATACATTTTTCTTCTTATTTATACAAAAAGAGAAAACAGATTTAATCCGTTTTCTCTCTATCACTCAATAATTTATATAAATTAGAATCTAAAGTCACGTTCTCCTTGTGCTATTTTTACTAATCTTTCTCCAACAATTTCTCTAGTTCTATCTCTTGGTATTTTCTTAACTTCTTTTTGTATTAAATCTTCACCAGCTTTTGTAGTATCATCACTTGCATAATCTTCTAGATATTCTTTTAATGTCATAAGTGCGTTTGGTTGACAACAGTTGGCGATTTGGCCACTCTTACATAGTGACATAAATCTATCTCCTGTTCTACCTTCTCTATAACAGGCAGTGCAGAAACTTGGAATATATCCCATTTTTAATAACCAGTTTACAACTTCATCTAATGTTCTATCATCATCTACATCAAATTGCGCACTTGTTACTTCTTCTTTTACTCCTAGCTCTCTATCTGCATATCCTCCAACACTTGTTGAAGATGCTCCACTTATTTGAGATATACCTAGATGTAATACTTTTTCTCTAGTTTTTTGTGATTCTCTAGTAGATACTATCATACCTGTATAAGGAACTGCTAGACGTATTATTGCTACGATTTTTTGGAATATTTCATCTGATAGTGCATCTGGGAAATCTGCTGGGTCTATATCATCTGCTGGTCTAAGTCTTGGCACTGATATTGTATGTGGTCCAACACCAAATCTTGCTTCTAGATGTTCTGCATGCATTAATATTCCTACTAATTCATATTTATATGTGCTAAGACCATATAAAACGCCTAGTCCTACATCATCTATTCCACCTTCCATCGCTCTATCCATTGCCTCTGTATGGTATGCGTAGTCGTGTTTTGGTCCTGTTGGATGTAGTTTTTCATATGAATCTTTGTTGTAAGTTTCTTGGAATAATATATATGTACCTATTCCAGCTTCTTTTAATTTTCTATAATTTTCAACTGTTGTCGCTGCTATATTTACATTTACTCTACGGATTGCCCCATTTTTATGTTTTATGCTGTAGATAGTATTTATACATTCTAGTATATACTCGATTGGATTGTTTACTGGGTCTTCTCCTGCCTCTAGTGCTAGTCTTTTATGTCCCATATCTTGAAGTACTATTACTTCTCTTCTTATTTCATCTTGTGTTAATTTCTTTCTCGCTATAGTTTTATTTTTAGCATGATATGGACAATATACACATCCATTCACACAGTAATTTGAAAGATATAGTGGTGCGAACATTACTATACGATTACCATAAAATCTTTTTTTAAGGTCTTCAGCTAATTTGAACATTCTGTCTGTCAATTCTTCATCATCACATTCTAAAAGAACTGCTGCCTCTCTATGAGTTAACCCCTTTGCTCTATTAGCCTTGTCTAATATTCCTTCAATTAATTCTTTGTTCCCCTTGTTCTTTTTAGCATACTCTAATGATTCTAAAATTTCCTCATTATTTATAAATTCTTCTGCCTTACATGATTTTGGATCATATCCCATTTTTATTTCCCCCAATTTATTGAATTTTTTAGACTGAATAAAGGTAAAATGGTATGAATTTCTGCATAAAACAAAAATACCCCTGTATATACAAAGGCATAATCATACTATACATTTTGTATATCACCATCTTTTTACCTAAGAAGATTCTCTTGTAATTAGATTGATACAATTTAAATTTTCTTTCCTATTGGTTATATACTTTTAGGTCAGCCATACTTAAATGGTAGCATTATAGTTAGATTTCAGCAATATTTAAATAATTTTTTATAAACTTTACATAATTCTTTATTTTTTTCTAAATTTATATATAACTGCTCTTTTTATGTATATTTTTTATATTAAGCGTCAGAATTATTTATTAAATAGTTCATATTAATTTGTATAATAGATAAGAGAATGTTTAACAAATTTATAACAGGAGATGAAATAATGAATAGTACGACAAAGAATTTGACACTTGCATCTATACTTACTTCACTATGTGTAGTAATAACTATTT
The DNA here is from genome assembly GCF_902468165.1 of uncultured Intestinibacter sp. Taxonomy (NCBI): domain Bacteria; kingdom Bacillati; phylum Bacillota; class Clostridia; order Peptostreptococcales; family Peptostreptococcaceae; genus Intestinibacter; species uncultured Intestinibacter sp. The sequence goes on along the minus strand of NZ_CABQXJ010000029.1, from coordinate 8,530 downwards.
TTGCATTGTCGACAGGTATTGGTTATGGACTTTATCTCGATTTTGCCATACCAATATTTTTTGCTATAGTTTATTTAAAATGTGGTGGTAAATATAGCATATTAAGTGGAATAGTTTCCGTTTTACTTGTGTTTATTGTAGTGGGCGACCTCACTGGTGCACTATTTATGAGTCAAAGCTTTTTACTTGGGATAGTATGTGCTTATTTTATGGACAAAGATAGTATTTTAATGGAAGATATATTTTTCTCTTCAATCTTTAGCACAATTCTTATAATGGTAATCGACATATACACTAAGGCTTTAAGTGGGACTAGTATTATTACTGAATTCCAAGAAATGATTGCTTGGTTTCCATATAAAGAATATGTCAATATTGTTTTTTATTGTTTAATAGCATTTTATTGTTCTGGAATGTGTTTTTCTATATACTATCTATCTTTATTCTTAGGTAAAAAACTAAAACTTTTAACACCAAATGCACAGAAAAAATATTATATATTCAGGAATTTAAAATTATTCAATAGATTTTTATGTTTTAAAAGAAATACCTTTTATTCATGTTGCCTTTATATAGTATTTATAGATATGTTGAATCTTTTTAACTTCGATATAAAATTTATTTACCTTAGAATTATTTTAATATCAGTTCAATACATAGCTTATTATTATGTGATTAGAGATTCATTAATTATTATAAAAGATTTTATAATTACTCATACTAAAAAGGTTCTCTATCTCAGATTATTTATGTGGATATGCTTGGTTTTATTTTTAATAGACTTTAGAATTTCAGTTTATATTTTTGCAATTATATCTTGTTTTATCGATATGAAAAATAATATGAGAATTCACCAAAAGAAAATTATAGATCTATTTTATGAAAAAAAATTGATTTAAAAGCTAGACCTCAATAAAAGCTTTTATTCTAACTTTATAAAGAAATCTTTATTTTAAAGACCTTTTATAAGATAGATTTCTTTGTAACACATGTACGAAAATTATAATTATCCACAATTTTAAAGGAACATAATTTCCTATATGTTATAAAAAAGTATATTTTAAAAAATTAAAGGCTATAGCAATAAAAATTAAACTTTTTTTGCCATAGCCATTTTTTATATATTTTACTTTTTATATACTTTTTATATTTATAATTGTTATTTATAATTTTACATATTTATCTTATTGTTATTATAATCAAAATATCCAAAACTTAAATCTTTATAATTATATTTACTTAAATCAATAATTGTCATATCAGGTTCATTTAATGTAGTTTCTTTAGTTTCTACTAATTTTTTATCTGAATATACATTTGATTTTATAGATGTTATACCATTAGATAGTGTTACTAATGCTTTTTTATCTAGATTTTTCCCATAATCTATTACAAAACTTCCACCCATTATATCGTAGTCCTGATGTGTTATATATCTCTCTCCAAGCTCGATATATAGTGGTTTTAGTTTATCGTTATCTTTTTCAAACACACATACTCCCAATTTTTCTTTATTAGAGTGGTCGACAAATCCAACAATTATGTTATTTTCTATTGATTTTATACTAAAAACATATATATTTTCTATTTCACCTGTAGATTTAAAATTCGATATACTTTCTCTTATATAAAATAGCTCCTTATCATACATATAATCTATTTCACTGTCTTTTGCTATATAATCTACCCCTAGTTGACCATATGAAATTGGGTCTTTATCGTATATTTGACTAGCACTAGGATTTGATATAAAGAATACTACCCAAAATACAAATGCTATAAAAAGTATTTTAGGTGTTTTATACACCATTTTTTTATATTTTAAGATATTTTCTATTCTTTTTTTAGCATAATTTTCACCAAAAGCCAATGGACAAAGCAAGTCTAAAGTTGATGTAGTTGCAAACTCTAATAATGAATTACTATAATCTACTTTTATATCTATTTTAAAATCTTTCATAACTCTTTCATCACAAGACATCTCCATATCTTGTGTCATAAGTTCAAATGCCTTCCAAACAATCGGATTAAACCAATGTATTATTACAGCTAAGAAGTAAACTTGTTTTACTATATAATCGAATCTCTTTATATGTACTTCTTCGTGATGTATTAGATATTCTTGTTCTCTTTCGCAAATTCCAAGTGGAAGATATATTTTAGGTTTTATTATACCAAATACAAATGGCGAATCTATACGATCAGTCTCATATATATTATCTTTTATAAGTGTTGCTGTGCATATTTTTTTCCTCATTTTTATATAAGATATTATTGTGTGTAGACTTAAAAGTATTATTCCTGCAATCCATAATATTATAGCTATCCACAATATATATTCTATTTTACTTCGATTTAAATTAAATGCTTCTATATTTAGATTGTTTGATATATACTCCCTAATTTTATTATTTTCTAAATGTTTAACTATATCTGTATTTATAGGTTTATTAAAATATTTTAGTTTAATAAGCGATAAATCACTATATATATTTATAGGTATAATCAATCGTAGAAATAAACCTGCCCACAATAAATATGAGTATATCTTTGGAAACTTATATAACATATATCTTCCTATTAATATAACTAAAAATAATACTACTCCCAATCTAGTCATATTAAAAACTGTATTAAACATTGTTGATAAAATATTCATAGATTCTCCCCCTTATCTCTAAATAGTTTAATCTTCTTTATAAGAATCTATTAATTTTTTTAACTCTTCAGCTTCATATTTTGATATTTTTTTATTTCCAAAGAATGCTGTCAAAAACTTAGGTAGTGAACCACCAAATGACTTTTCAACAACTTCATGGCTCTCATAAATCTGAGTGTCCTCTCTTTTTACTATAGCTGTAACTACTGTATTTTCATTTTTTAATATACCTCTTTGAGCTAATTTCCTTAAAACAGTGTATGTAGTTGACTTTTTCCATCCAAGTTTTTCATTACATACTTTTACTAAATCCCCTGACTTTATCGGTTCCTCATCCCAAATAATATTCATAAATTTAAGTTCTGCATCGAATAATTTATATTTTTCCATAATACCTCTCCTTTTTGGTTTATCGCAGCAAACCACTTTGTTAATTATAAGTTTATCATGATAAACCAAATTTGTACACACTAAAAATCTCTAAAACATATTTATTTTTTCTCTAATTTTTTTATTTAAAATAAAAAAACTTAGAGCACAGTATTTAAACTTTACCCTAAGTTTTTATTTTATTATTGAACTTATTTCTTATTATTTTATAGCATCTGCTATTTCATCTATCATTTGGTTTGTAGACTCGATTCCACCAGTCATTGTATACCATATAACAGAGTTTAAGTAAACTATATTTCCATTTTTAGCAACTTCTGTTTTATTCATTACTTCATTGTCAAATAATTTAGATGCAGCTTCACCTTTACCAGTAACTGCTCCTCTATCTACAACAAATACATAATCTGATTTATTTTCTAAGAAATATTCAAATGATACTTGTTGCCCGTGAGTTGAATCGTCTATATTTTTGTCAACTTCAGTAAATCCTAAACCATTATATATTAATCCATATCTTGATTTAGCAGAAAATACACTTATACTTCCTTCATTAGCCATAACAACACTAGCAGTTAATCCTTTTTCTGCCACAGTTTTGTTTACTTTTGCTATTTTAGCTTCTATTTCATCTATAGCTTTTTTAGCTTCATCTTGTTTATCAAATAAGTTTCCTAAATCAGTAACTACAGTTTTGAATGAATTCATGTAATCTTGTCCATCTACTGCTAAGTTTACAGTTGGAGCTATTTCTTTGAAACTATCTATATCTTCTGCTTGTCTTCCACCTATTATTATTAAATCTGGATTTAAAGACTCAACTGCTTCAAAATCAGTTTCTTTTAAGCTTCCTACATTAGTGTATTTATCATCTGAGTAATTTGATAATATTTCTGGCATTTTTCCGTTTTTAGGTAGACCAACTACCGCATCAACACCTAAGTTTTTTAATATATCTGCTACACCATAATCAAATACTACAACTCTTTTTGGATTCTTTTTTAATTCTGCTTTTTCGCCATTTGCATCTGTTACCTGAACAGTTGTTTGTTCAGCACTTTGTTCTTGCTGTGTTTGTTGATTTTGTGATCCCGAATTTAATTTAGTAAATCCAAACACTCCTAATCCTAATACTAAAATTCCACCTACTATGGCAGCTGCTTTTTTGTTCATTTTTATTCTCCCAATAATATATAATGACTTTTTTATTAAGTCCTATATAACCTTTCTTTAATTTTTTATTTTTAATAATAAATACTTATTTTTTTACCATCTATATCTTTGACATCAAAGTCCATCTCGTATATATCTTCAAGTGTCTCTTTATTTATTATCTCATCAACTATTCCTTCTTTTGCAATCATACCGTTTTTTAAGCAGATTATATAATCAGAATAACAAGATGTGAAGTTAATATCATGCATAACTAAGATTATTGTTTTTCCAAGCTCATCACAAAGTTTTTTTAGAACTTTCATCATCTGAACTGAATTATTCATATCTAAGTTATTTAGAGGTTCATCTAAGAATATATATTCAGTGCCTTGAGCTATAACCATTGCAATATATGCTCTTTGTCTTTGACCACCACTTAACTCGTCTAGATATTTATCTTGAATATCAGTAAGTCTCATATACTCTATAGCTTCTTCTACATATTTAATATCTTCTGCTTGTAATTTTCCCTCGCAATATGGAAATCTACCAAAACTAACAAGTTCTCTAATTGTTAGTCTTATATTTATATTGTTTGATTGCTTTAATATAGCAATCTTTTTAGATAATTCTTTTTTGTCCCAGCTATCTAGTTCTTTTCCTTCTATAAATACTTGACCACCGTCTCTTTTCATAAGTCTAGTTATCATAGAGAAAGCTGTACTTTTTCCAGCTCCATTTGGGCCTATTAAAGAAGTTATTTTTCCTTTTTGTATTTTAAGCGATACATCATGTACCACCATTTTATCTCCATAACTTTTGCTTAAATTTCTTACTTCTATCATATTCGACTCTCCTTGTAAAGTAGATACATAAAGTAAATACCGCCTATCATATTAATTACTACACTAACAGGTGTACTTAAATGTAAAATTCTCTCCATTAATACCTGACCAAATACTAATGTAAATATACTTACTAATATTGATACAGTTATTAAATAACTATGTTTATATGTTTTCATCATTTCTCTAGTTATATTTGCTACTAAAATTCCTAAGAATGTAAGAGGGCCTACTAAAGATGTTGAAATTGCTATAAGTATTGCTATTATTACAAATGATTTTTTCATTATTTTGTCATAGTCAACACCTAAGTTAATTGCTTGATCTTTCCCTAAACTCATTACATCATAGTATTTTATATCATCCCAAACAAATGGAATCATAAGTAAAACTAATATTATAGATAAGAATAATATATCTACATTTACATTGTTAAAACTAGCAAATAATTTGTTTTGAAGAACTAAATATTCATTTGGATCAATTACCATTTGCATAAATGATGATAAACTTCTGAAAAATGTACCACAAATCATACCTATTAATAATACAAATATTATGTTTGCATTATCTTTTTTAAATATTAATTTGTATAGTAAAGATGTTCCTAAAATCATAAATACTAGGCAAATTAAGAAGTTTATTTTCTTATTTGATACAAATGCACTACTTGAACCAAAAGCAAATATTAACATAGTTTGTATTGCTACATATAGAGAATCTATACCCATTACATTCGGAGTTAAGATTCTGTTGTCCGTTATAGTTTGGAAGATTATTGTTGAAAATCCGATGCATCCACCTGTCAGAATTATTGCTATTAATCTAGGTATTCTTTTTGAAAGAGCATAATCCATACTCCCTTTGTTGATTCCCATAAATAAGAATAATAACGATGATGCTAATATCATTAGAGATAATACTATTATCGGCATATATAAATTTTGTTTTCTATCCACTTTTCCTATCTTTTTACCTATTTTATTTCTCTCTAGATTAGCTTGCATATGATTTCCTCCTTAAAACTAAATAAAGGAACATTCCACTACCTATTACACCAACTGTAAGACCTACAGAAAGTTCATAAGGGTAGACAAATACTCTTGCAAGAATATCACAGAATAAAACAAATATTGCCCCAAATAATGCAGTATCTAATATATTCTCGTGTACATTGTCTCCTTTATATAGTGAAACTAAATTTGGTACTATTAACCCTATATAAGGGATTTCACCAGCTATAATAACTACACAAACAGTTACTATAGATACTATTATCAGTCCAAGATTTACAATTTTATTGTAATCAAGACCTAAGTTTGTTGCAAAATCTTCACCCATTCCAACAACTGTGAATTTGTGTGCATAGAAAAATGCAATTGCCATTAGTGGTATTGATAAATATAATAATTCATAATTTCCTTTTAAGATCATTGAAAAATTACCTTGTAACCATGAGTTAACATTTTGCATTATGTCAAATTCGTAACCAATGTAAGTAGTTATTGAGCCAATTATATTACCAAACATAATACCTACAAGTGGAACGAATATCACACTCTTTACTTTTAAATTTTTTAAAAAAGTCATAAATAACATTGTTCCAGCTAGTGCAAAAACAAATGATATCATAGCCTTTTGCATAGTTGTTGCTCCAGGTACTAAAACCATTGCAATTACTATACCAAGTTTTGCTGAATCTATTGTTGCTCCTGTAGTTGGTGAAACAAATTTATTTTGACTTATTTGTTGCATTATTAAGCCACATATACTCATAGCACTACCTGCTACAAGTGTGCTTATTAATCTCGGTATTCTACTAACCATCATAAGATGCATTGTCTCATCACGACCAGTAAATACATCTAATATATTTATGCTTTTAGCTCCTAATAACAAGGAGATTATACATAAAGTAATTAATATTAGCGTTAAATATTTTTTTTTCATGATTTTTATTTCTCCTAGCCCTTTTGTTATCTCATAATCATAAACACATGATAACGATTATCATTTTATATTTATATTATAATTCAATCAATATACTATTTCAATATTTTTTTTATCATTTTAATAATTTTTTAATTTTAATTAGATTTTTAAATTAATAAAGCTTTTAATTAAAAAAATTACAATTATACATACCTTTAAAATCTTCTATTTTTCTACAAAAAAAGTTGCACACTATATCAGCATGCAACTATATATTAAACCTTTTATTATTTTACTTTTACTATCCAACCTTCTGGAGCTTCTATATCACCAAATTGTATTCCATATAGTGTTTCATATAATTTAGTGATAACTGGTCCTGCTTCTTCTTTGCTGTGGAAAATATGTTCTTTTCCTTTATAGTATATTGAGCCTATTGGTGCAACAACTGCAGCAGTACCACAAGCACCTACTTCAGTAAATTTATCTATATCATCCATTAATATTTCACCTTCTATTGCTTCCATTCCTAAGTAATCTCTAGCAACTGTTAATAGTGAGTTTCTAGTTATACTTGGTAATATAGATGGTGAATCTGGTGTTATAAATTTATTGTCTTTTGTTATTCCAAAGAAGTTTGCCGCTCCTGCTTCTTCTATCTTTGTGTGAGTAGCTGGATCTAAATATATACAGTCAGTATATCCTTCTTCATTGGCTAATTTGTGTGGAAGCATACTACCTGCATAGTTTCCTCCAACTTTAGCTGCCCCTGTTCCATATGGTGCTGCTCTATCGTATTTAGCAGTAGTCATTGAAACTGGTTTAAATCCGCCTTTAAAGTATGGTCCTACTGGTATTCCAAATACACAGAATAGATATTCTGGTGCTGGCCCAACACCTATATTATCTCCACATCCTATTACAAATGGTCTTATATAATAAGTAGCACCTGTGCCATATGGTGGTACATATTTTTCATTTGCTTTTACAACTTGTTTACAAGCATCTATAAATTTTTCTACTGATATTTCTGGCATTAACAATCTTTCACAACTATCTTGAAGTCTTTTTGCATTCATATCAGGTCTAAATAATTGTATTTCCCCGTCTTTTGTTGAATACGCTTTTAAACCTTCAAAACATTCTTGCCCATAATGTAATGCTGTAGCCCCTATACTTATAGATATTCTATCCCCGTCTTGTATCTTACCTTCATCCCATTTACCATCTTTCCAATAAGATACATACATATTGTCTACATATTGATAACTAAATCCTAACTCGTCCCATTTTATATTCGCCTTTTGCATTAATATTTACCTCTTTCTTAAAAAACTTTTATTGCTATTTTTTGTATACAATATATAATAACAGATTATTCTATATTTTGCTATATTTTTAAAAAATTCTCAATATTTCTACGATATTATTATTTATCTAATTATATCTAATTATATCTAAAATATATTTATAAAATTCACTTCGTTCATATCGCCAACGACTTCGTACGTTGCTTAAAATTCACTGCGTTCATGGCGCCAACGACTTT